>NZ_JBITCL010000016.1:0-123438 GCF_044453165.1 Streptomyces sp. NPDC051740
CCGATCCGATTTCCTCGGTGCTTTCCGGGGTTCCGCTCTCGCGTTTCCCTTTCCGGCGGTTCCGACTCTATCAGATCCTTTCGGGCCTGATTCCCAGTCGGTGGGGTATGCCGTTAAGCCCTCGGCTTTCGCCTGTCGGCCTTTCGACATTCACTACGCTAACCGATTCCCCCGCTCGATTCATAATCGGGCTCCGCGGTTCGGAATTCAGACATGCAGGCATGACGAATTCGACCCCGCTGAGGGGTGATCGTAGGTAGTGGGTTGGCCGCTTCCGGCTGCAGGCGATCGCCGTACCCGGTTCAAGCGGCTCGGACTACATTACGCACCTTCCAAGGTCGAGTCAACTTCGGTGGCGCCACGGCACGCGGGCCCGGCAGGGCCCCACCGTCGGGTCGTCGGTGACCCAGTAGCGCCAGGGGGACGGCCCCCTCGCCGGAGACCCTGGTGCACAGGCCGTTGCTCACCTGCTCGGAGGGCACGGGGGTGCCGGTGAGGATCCGTAGCGGGGTGATTTGGCCCCGGCCTCGTCCAGGTCGAGGTAGCCGAACTCGTCCAGACGGAGAAGGTCAACACGGCCACAGCGGGCGACGGTGCGGGTCAGCTTCTTCTCGTCGGCGGCTTCCGCGAGTTCGTTGACCAGGTTGACCGTGGTCGTGGCGCCGGGCCAGCCGCGGATACTGCCTCACCGTGATCCGGCGGGCGGTGTGCTTCTGCGAGTCACTTTCGCCAGAACAGGTGGTGCGTCACGCCGCTCGGGCTGGGCACGACCTCCAGGTGGAACCGGTCGAGCAGCTCATCCGGGGAGTCCCAGAGCCGCAGTCCGGATCCCAGCTTCACCGGTGAGACCGCCACATGCATGGTGTCGACGAGGTCGGCGTCGAGGAACTGCCGGATGATGGTGACCCCGCCGCCCAGTCGGACGTCCTTGCCCTGAGCCGCCTCCCGCGCCTGTTCGAGGACCGTGGCCGGTTCGCCGTCGACGAAGTGGAACGTGGTGTCGGAAAGCGTGAACGAAGGACGCTTGTGGTGGGTCATGACGAACACCGGAGTGCGGAACGGGGGCTCGTCACCCCACCAGCCGCACCACTCATGGTCCTCCCAGGGACCGCGCTGGGGTCCGAACTTGTTGCGGCCCATGATCTCGGCGCCGATGTTGCGTGCGTAGTCCCGCGTGAAGTAGTCGTCGAGGCCACGGCTGCCCCCGGGGTCCGTGCGCATGGGCCAGCTCGCCGTGGCGCCGGCCCACGCGAACAGCTTCGCGGGATCGACGCCGTGGCCGAACGGATTCTCGAAGGTCTGGTCCTCACCGGCACCGATGCCGTCACTCGAGACGTTGAAGTTCTGGACTCTCAGTAGCTGAGCCACGTGTTTCCTCCTGTGTTGTCGATGACGGTGATGAGACTCTCCAGGCCGCGAAAACTCATCGCTGTGTCCAGGACAGGCCAGGATTCCGGCGCCCGGCAGCTCACGCCGCGGAGCCCATTCCGATCCGTGTGGTGGAGCCCCATGAGGTGCCCATGGACACCGCGCCGACGTGCCGGCGGGCCGTGCGCAAGGCACACAGCGCGTCAGGTTCCGGTGGTCGGTTTGGCTCGCGGGCTCAGTCGGTACGCCGAGACCGTCGGATCACCGGCGAGGTAGAACCGGTGTTCCCAGTCGTGGGCCTTGCTCACGCCTACCCGAGGACCAACCTGGATGAGCGCGGCAGGTGCCGGCTCGCCCTCGGACAACACGACCGAGGTACCTGTCAGGAGGTCTGCGCCGTTGTGCTCCGCCGTGATGCCGAGTGCCTGGCAGAAGTTCCCCGGGCCTCGGGCGAGCCGTGCGCTCTCGACCCTCTCCCCTCGCCGCTCGCGTGCCAGGTCCTCCCCCTCGATGACCCTGCCTGCCCGGATGAGGACGGCCGAGGCGATGCCGTCCGTCCCGGTGACGACGTTGGCGCACCAGTGCAGGCCGTGGGACCGGTAGACGTACAGGTGTCCTGCGGGTCCGAACATGACCGCGTTACGGGGTGTCCGGCCGCGGTAGGCATGGGAGGCCGGGTCGGCCGCGCCGGAGTACGCCTCGGTCTCCGTGATGGCGATGCTCACGGTTCCCTCGGTGGTTTTGCAGGTGAGTACACTCCCGAGCAGCTTGGGGGCGACTTCTTCGGCAGGGTGGGCGAGGAGACCGACGTTCATGCTGACTGCCTTGACATGCCGTAGGTGAAGTAGACGTACATGTGGCCGGGCGCACCGGACATCACCTCGTCGCGGGCGGTGCGACCGCGGTAGGCGTGGGAGCCGGGGTCGTTCTGGCCGTCGTAGGCCTCGGCCTCGGTGAGGCGGAGGGTGATCGGACCGTCCGGGGCGGTACGGACCAGGGTCCGGCCGAGGCGGTCGGGGGCGACCTCGAGGTCGGGGCGGTCGGAGAACTCTCTGGGCAGGGGCGTACGGTCGGGGGCCGCGATCATGCCGTCCGAGGGTACTGGAGACGGACGGCGCCGCGGGGTGGTCGGCGGGCTCCGCGGTTGCCAGGGTGTGGGACGCGGAACCGGCCACGGCCGGATCGCGTTGTTAGGGATCAAGGGTCCATACGTACGACTCGACGCAGGACGACGGATCAGGTGTGGCCCACGGGGGTCGCCTGGAGAGGGAGAGACATGGCGTTCAAGAAGCTGCTGGCGAGTCTGGGTGCCGGCGGGGCCTCGGTCGAGACGGTGCTGCACGAGGTCAACGTGGTTCCGGGCGGTGTCGTCCAGGGCGAGGTGCGGATCCAGGGCGGGTCCGTGAACCAGCAGATCGAGGGTCTGTCGGTCGGGCTGCAGGCCAAGGTCGAGGTGGAGAGCGGCGACCAGGAGTACAAGCAGGACATCGAGTTCACCAAGTCGAGCCTGGGCGGTGCCTTCGAGCTCCAGGCGGGCGCGGTGCACGCGGTGCAGTTCGGGCTGGAGATCCCGTGGGAGACGCCGATCACGATGATCGACGGGCAGCCGCTGCGCGGGATGAACATCGGGGTGAGCACCGAGCTGGCGATCGCGCGGGCCGTGGACTCCAGTGACCTGGACCCGGTCAACGTGCACCCGCTGCCGGCGCAGAAGGCGATCCTGGACGCGTTCATCCAGCTGGGCTTCCGCTTCAAGAACGCGGACATGGAGCGCGGCCACATCCGGGGCACCCGGCAGAAGCTGCCGTTCTACCAGGAGATCGAGTTCTTCCCGCCGCAGCAGTACCGGGGGCTGCACCAGGTCGAGCTGAGCTTCGTGGCCGATGAGCAGGCCATGGACGTGGTACTGGAGATGGACAAGAAGCCGGGTCTGTTCAGCGAGGGCAGCGACACGTTCCGCTCCTTCAAGGTGGGGCTGAACGACTACCAGGGGACCGATTGGACGGCGTACCTCAACCAGTGGCTGTCGGAGGTCGGCAGCAGGCGCAACTGGTTCTAGGCTCGGTCCCCGACTGAACGCAACCGATCAGGAGGTACCGAGGTGACCGAGCTCAAGCGGCGGCCGCTCCCCCATGCCTTCCATCCGCCCGTGCCGTCGTTCGCGGTGTCGAGCGAGGACGTGCGGGAGGGGGCGACGCTCAAGGACGCTCAGGTCCACGCGGCCGGCAACACCTCGCCGCACCTGCGGTGGGAGGGGTTCCCGCCGGAGACCAGGAGCTTCGCCGTGACCTGCTACGACCCCGATGCCCCGACGGGCAGCGGGTTCTGGCACTGGGTGGTGTTCGACATCCCGGCCTCGGTGACCGAGCTGCCGGTCGGTGCGGGCAGCGGCATGTTCGAGGGGCTGCCCGAGGGCGCGGTCCACGCGCGCAACGACTACGGCAGCAAGGACTTCGGCGGTGCCGCGCCGCCGCCCGGGGACGGGCCGCACCGGTATGTGTTCACGGTGTACGCCGTGGACCAGGAGAAGCTCGGTCCGGACTCGGACGCGTCTCCCGCCGTGGTGGGCTTCAACCTGCGGTTCCACACGCTGGGGCGTGCCCAGCTGATCGGTGAGTACGAGGTGCCCGCGGAGTCCTGAGCGGTTTCCCGCGCGGCCTCGAGCGTTCATGGAACGTTTGCCCGCCCCTGGTCTTGGAATTGATCAGGGGCGGGCATTTTTTTGTTGCCGGGGGTCGCGGGGGTCACCTCCCGCAGGAGCAGCAGATATTGCGTTGTCCATCCCGGCGTGCCCGGCCAGAGTTGATCCCAGCCCGCCGAGGGGTGGGCCGGTGCACACGGGAGGTGGGCTGGTATGCGGGACACGCTGGTGCTGAACGCGAGCTTCGAGCCGTTGTCGACGGTGACGCTGAACCGAGCCGTCGTTCTGGTGCTTCAGGACAAGGCCGTCGTCGAGCAGGCCCACCCCGAGCTGCGGATGCGTGGAGCCGCGGTCGACATACCGGCGCCCCGGGTGATCAGGCTCTGCCAGTACGTGAGGGTGCCGTTCCGAAGACAAGCGCCGTGGTCGAGGCGGGGTGTCCTGGTGCGGGACCGGCACCGGTGCGCGTACTGCGGGCGGCGGGCGACGACCGTGGACCACGTGGTGCCGCGGTCGCACGGTGGGCAGGACACGTGGTTGAACACGGTGGCGTCCTGTGCGGAGGACAATCACCGGAAGGCGAATCGGACGCCCGAGCAGGCGGACATGCCGCTGTTGCGGCGGCCGTTCGAGCCCACGCCGGCTGACGCGATGCTGCTGGCGCTGGGCGCCGAGGACTTCGAGGCGTTGCCCGAGTGGTTGACGCTGGACGCGGCGTGAGGGCTTCGCCGTAGGGGGCTTTGTGCTTCGTCGGCTGCGGGTGCGTTGTGGCTTGGCGCGCAGTTCCCCGCGCCCCTGAGGGGGTGCGGGGAGCCCGTGTTTCCAGAGTGCCCTTAGTCGATGGAGGGCTTTTCGCGGCGTTCCTGGGCGGGGACGTTGGCGGGTCCCGAGGGGGTGTTGCCGCCGCCCATCGCGCCGAAGTTGCCCATGGCGCCGGAGAGGCCCTTGAGGGCGTCGCCGATTTCGCTGGGGACGATCCAGAGCTTGTTGGCGTCGCCCTCGGCGATCTTGGGGAGCATCTGGAGGTACTGGTAGGAGAGGAGCTTCTGGTCGGGGTCGCCGGCGTGGATCGCCTCGAAGACCGTACGGACGGCCTGGGCCTCGCCCTCGGCACGCAGGGCCGCTGCCTTGGCCTCACCTTCGGCGCGCAGGATCTGGGACTGCTTCTCACCCTCGGCCCGCAGGATCTCCGACTGGCGGACACCCTCGGCCTGGAGGATCGCGGCGCGCTTGTCGCGGTCGGCGCGCATCTGCTTCTCCATCGAGTCCTGGATGGAGGTGGGCGGTTCGATGGCCTTGAGCTCGACACGGTTGACGCGGATGCCCCACTTGCCGGTGGCCTCGTCGAGGACGCCGCGCAGGGCCGCGTTGATCTCCTCGCGGGAGGTGAGGGTCCGTTCCAGGTCCATGCCGCCGATGATGTTGCGGAGCGTGGTGACGGTGAGCTGTTCGATGGCCTGGATGTAGCTGGCCACCTCGTAGGTGGCGGCCCGGGCGTCGGTCACCTGGTAGTAGATGACGGTGTCGATGTTGACGACCAGGTTGTCCTGGGTGATCACCGGCTGCGGTGGGAACGGGACGACCTGTTCGCGCAGGTCGATGCGGTTGCGGATGGTGTCGATGAACGGGACGACGATGTTGAGGCCCGCGTTGAGTGTCCGCGTGTAGCGGCCGAAGCGCTCGACGATGGCGGCGCTGGCCTGTGGGATGACTTGGATCGTCTTGATCAGGGCGATGAAGACCAGCACCACCAGGATGATCAGGACGATGATGATCGGTTGCATCGTCGGTTCCCCGAACCCTTCTTAGCCTCGGCGCCTGCGGCAGCTCTTGTGCCTGTGGAAGATCTCGCTGTTGAAGATCTTGCTGGTCGAGTCTGACAGACCATCGGTGCAACTGCGAGGTTGTTCGCCCCAGTTGTGTCGCGGGAGGTCACATGATGATGGCCGTGGCCCCCTCGATGTCCACGACGTCCACTTCCTGGCCTACTTCATAGGCGCTGCCGGCGTCGAGTGCGCGTGCCGACCAGACCTCGCCGGCCAGCTTGATCCGGCCGCCGGAGCCGTCGACGCGCTCCAGGACGACGGCCTGTTTCCCTTTCAGGGCGTCCACGCCGGTCGCGAGTTGGGGCCGTCCGGCGCGGTGTCTGTTCGCGATGGGCCGTACGACGGCGATGAGGGCGGTCGAGACGACGGCGAAGACCACGACCTGGGCGACGGCGCCGCCGCCGAAGATGCCGGAAACCACTGCCGCGGCGACGGCGCCCACCGCGAGCATGCCGAGTTCGGGCATCGCGGTGATCACGAGCCCGATGCCGAGTACCGCCGCGCCGATCAGCCACCACAGCCATGCGTCGATGTCCACGTGGTCATGGTAGGACCGCACACCCGGTCGCCGACAGGGCGCCGATCGGTTTGAACGCGCCGTGCGGCTCCGGGTCTTGGGCTGCGGGAGAGGTCAGGACATCGGGAGGCCCTGGGCGGTGAAGCGGTCGCCGACCTGTTCGACGACGAGCGGGAGGCCGAAGCAGAGGGAGAGGTTGCGGGAGGTGAGTTCCAGCTCCAGCGGGCCGGCGGCGAGGACCTTGCCCTGGCGGATCATCAGAACGTGGGTGAAGCCCGGGGCGATCTCCTCGACGTGGTGCGTGACCATGATCATGGAGGGGGCGATCGGGTCGCGGGCGAGCCGGCCGAGACGGCGTACGAGGTCCTCGCGGCCGCCGAGGTCGAGTCCGGCGGCGGGCTCGTCGAGGAGCAGCAGTTCGGGGTCGGTCATCAGGGCGCGGGCGATGAGGGTGCGCTTGCGCTCGCCCTCGGAGAGGGTGCCGAACCTGCGGTCCAGGTACTCGGACATGCCGAGGCGGTCGAGGAAGGCGCGGGCGCGCTGCTCGTCGATGTCCTCGTACTCCTCCTGCCAGCCGGCGGTCATGCCGTAGGCGGCGGTGAGCACGGTCTGCAGGACGGTCTGCTTCTTGGGCAGCTTGTCCGCCATGGCGATGCCGGCCACGCCGATGCGGGGGCGCAGCTCGAAGACGTCGGTGCCGGGCCTGCCGAGGGCCTCGCCGAGGATGCTGACGGTGCCCTTGCTGGGGTAGAGGTAGCTGGACGCGATGTTGAGGAGGGTGGTCTTGCCGGCGCCGTTGGGGCCGAGGATGACCCAGCGCTCGCCCTCCTTGACCGACCAGGAGACCTGGTCCACCAGAGCCCGGCCCTCACGGACCACGGATACGTCCTGAAGCTCCAGAACATCGCTCATGAGCGCGTTGTCTCCCCTTGCAGTGTGGCCGGTCTCGGCTGTCGCGTACGCCTGTGGGTCGGTCCGCCGCACCCGTGGGCGCAGCCCATCATGAAATCTACGCCACTGGTCGACCCGGACATTCCTCCGGTCCGGTTCTTGGGCTCTGTCTAGGGTGTACGCATGCTCTCGGAACCTCGCTCTGGACGCCTTGCCGCTTGGGGAAACGCCCTTCTTGCCGGACTTGTCCCACCGGATGACGCCGTGCTCGCGATCGTCGGGGAGGACGCGGTGCACCGGGTGGAGGGGTTGCCGGGTGAGTCGGCGCCGGTGGGGCTCACGCTGGCGCTGGGGCGGCTGCGGGCGCTGGGGGTGGGTGGGCTGCGGGTGGCGCTGCCGGCGCCGGGGCATCCGCTGGGGCTGAGCGGGCCGCCGGAGTTCAACGCGCGGGCGTTGGAGGCGGAGGAGGCGGTGGTCTGTTCCGGGGCCGCGGTCGGGCTGGTGCCGGAGGTCTACGAGGCCGGGCCCGCGGGTGATGTGCATGTGGAGGTGGTGTGGCACTGCCTGCCGGTGCGGGAGGCGCCGCCGGCGGATGTGCCGTCGCTCGGGGAGGCGGAGCGGGAGCTGGCGGAGGCGTTGCGGGAGGCGACGGAGGTGTTGACGCGGCTGGATGTGGCCGGGTCGGGGCCGGTGGCTGAGGCGGCGATCGATGCGTATCGGGCGCGGGCCTCGGGCTCGCGGGGGCGGGAGGTGTTGGCGCCGGGGTATCCGCCTCGGGCGGTGCGGGTGCTGGAGTTGGCGCAGCGGGTGGGGGCGTTGGTTTCTCTGGCGGTGGCGGCCGGGGAGCACGGGGGTGCGGTGAGCGCTTCGGAGATTTCGGCGCGGGCCGGTGCGTTGCGGCCTGTGGAGCGGACGGCTCGGCGGGCGCAGGTGGCTGCGTACAACTCCGTTGTGGAGGAGCGGGGGGTGGGGTGAGGTGTCCCCGGGGTGGGTGTCCGGCGTGGGGGTGCGGCCCCGGTGTTCGCGGGGTGCCCCGGCGTGGGTGCCGGCCGGGGGGGGTGTCTGCGCGGCCCGGCGCTTGCGGGGTGCCGTCGCGCCCACCCGTGCCGCCCCAGCGACACGACTGCCCGCGGAAGCGGGGACGGTAGGCAGGGCTCCGCGGAAGCAGGGGCGGCACGCGGGAAGCGGCGGCGGCACGCGGGAAGCAGGGGCGGCACGCGGGGCTCCGCGGAAGCGGCGGCGGCACGCGGGAAGCAGGGGCGGCACGCGGGGCTCCGCGGGGAGTGGCGGGGGCACGCGGGGAGCGGGGGCGGCAGGTAGGGCTTCGTGGGGAGCCGGGGGCGGCGGGTGGGGGTGTGGGGGAGCCCCGGCGCTCGGTGGGGGCGGGCGGCCGGGGCTGGGGTGGGTGCGCGTCAGTGGTTGACGGCGGTGTTGCCGAAGGCCGGGTTGAGGAGCCCGATGACGTTGATGCTGTTGCCGGACACGTTGACCGGGACGTCGACCGGCACCTGGACGACGTTGCCGGAGACGACGCCCGGGGAGCCCACGGCCGTGCCGTCGGCGTGGCTGCCGTCGGTGGCGGAGGCCATTCCCGTGCCGGCCGCGAGCAGACCGCCGGCCACCATCGTCACGGCCGCTGCCTTCTTCAGGTTCTTCACTTTCCGAGCCCTCCTCGCGATGACCGCGGCAGGCGCCGCGGCGTGCACTGGAGAACGGCCGGTGCCGACCATGGATACGGCCATCCGAGGGACATTCCCACTACGGTATGAATCTCGGATCGGAGGGGAACCTTCCGACCGGTCCGAGGCGTCACGGGTCAGCCACTCAGACCATGGCGTACGGCCCACAGGGCGGCCTGGGTGCGGTCCGCCAGGTCGAGTTTCATCAGGATGTTCGAGACGTGGGTCTTCACGGTCTTCTCGGACAGCACCAGGGCGCGGGCGATCTCCCGGTTGGCACGGCCGTCCGCTATGAGCCCGAGCACTTCGCGCTCCCGTTCGGTGAGGGAGCCCGCGCGTCCCGTGCCCGAGCCCGTCTCCTCCTGGGACAACAGCGCCCCGGCCACCTCCGCCTGGAGCAGGACGTGCCCGGCGTGCACGGAGCGGATGGCTCCGGCGAGCGCGTCGGGGTCGACGTCCTTGTACACGTAACCGGCGGCGCCCGCGCGGAGGGCGGGGACCACCGTGCGCTGCTCGGTGAAGCTGGTGACGATCAGCACGCGCGCGGGGTGGTCCAGTTCGCGGAGCCGGCGCAGCGCGGCCACGCCGTCCATGACGGGCATCTTGACGTCCATGAGGATGACGTCGGGTCCCAGCTCCCCCGCCAGGGCGACCCCTTCGGCGCCGTCCGCGGCCTCGCCGACGACCTCGATGTCGTCCTGCACCTCGAGGAAGGTGCGCAGCCCCCGGCGTACCACCTGGTGATCGTCGACCAGCAGCACCTTGATTGCGTCAGCCACCGGGGACCTCCATCTCGATCGTGGTGCCCTTGCCGGGCGCCGATTCCACGGTCAGCCTGCCGCCGACCCCGCTCGCCCGGTCCCGCATGGAGACCAGGCCCAGATGGCGGCCCGCGCGGCGGACGATCCGCGGGTCGAAGCCGCCGCCGTCGTCGCTGACCCGCAGGACCGCTCCGCCGCCGCGTCGGTCCAGGGTGACGTCGACGTGGTCGCCGCCGGAGTGCCTCAGCGCGTTGTGCAGCGCCTCCTGGGCGACGCGCAGCACCGCCTCCTCCTGGGCGGCGGGCAGGGCGCGTACACCGTGCCCGGTGAAGGTCACGCGCGCGGTGTGGGCACGGTCGAGGACCTGGATCTGGGTGCGCAGGGTGGCGACGAGGCCGTCCTCGTCGAGGGCCGCGGGGCGCAGCTCGACGACCGCCGCGCGCAGTTCGTCGGCGGCCTCGGCGGCCAGGGCGGCGACCTGCTGGAGTTCGCCCTTGGCGCGGGAGGGGTCGCGGTCGACGAGGCGGGCGGCGGCCTGGGCGGTGAGCCGCAGGGAGAAGAGCTTCTGGCTGACGGCGTCGTGGAGCTCGTGGGCGAGGCGGGAGCGTTCCTCGGCGATGGTCAGTTCGCGGCTGCGTTCGTAGAGCCGGGCGTTGGTCAGGGCGATCGCGGCGTGCTGGGCGAGGATGCCGAGCAGTTCCTCGTCGTCCTCGGTGAAGCCGCAGGTGCCCTCGGGTTTGGGGCACCTCTTGTTGGCGAGGAACAGGGCTCCGATGACCTCGTCGCCGTCGCGGATGGGCAGGCCCAGGAAATCGACCAGGTCGGGGTGGGCGCTGGGCCAGCCCTCGAAGCGGGGGTCGCGGCGCACGTCGGCGAGGCGCTGCGGCGTGGCCTCGTTCAGCATCGCGGCGAGGATGCCGTGCTGGCGCGGGAGGGGGCCGATGGCCTTCCACTCGTCGTCGCCGACGCCGTCGACCACGAACTGGGCGAAGCCGCCGTGGTCGTCGGGCACGCCGAGCGCGGCGTACTGCGCGTCGAGGAGTTCGCGGGCCGAGGCGACGATCGTCTTGAGGACGTCGCGCACCTCGAGGTGCCTGCTCATGGCCAGCAACGCGGAGCTCACCGCGGCGAGGCCGGACCGGGGGCCGTGGCTCATGTCCTCACGGTACCGGCGGGCCGTGACAGCGGGATCGGACGTGTGGCGGCCGTCGGGCGGGCCGCGGGACCTAGGTCGGAGGTCCCGCGGTCCCGGCCGGGGCGTAGGACCGCGGGACCGGGGTCGGTGGCGTAGGGCGAAGGGACCCGGGGCGTCGCGTCCCGGGCCCGAGGCGGTGGCGGTGGGCCGGTCCCTAGGTTGAGGGCACGCCGATCGAGCGGCGTCCGAGGACGAGGGGACGGTTGCCATGCCGGTTGCGATCATCACGGGGGCTTCGAAAGGGCTCGGGGAGGCGCTCGCCCAGGGGCTGGCGGAGCGTGGCTGGGATCTGGTGCTGGACGCGCGGGACCCTGTTCCGCTGGCGGAGGCGGCGGGGCTGGTGTCGGCGCACGGCACGCGTGTGACGGCACTGCCCGGGGACGTCACGGACGCCGCGCACCGCGCGGAACTGGTGGCGGCGGCGTGGCGGCTGGGCGGGGTGGACCTGGTGGTGCACAACGCGAGCGCGCTGGGCGCCGAGCCGCTGGTCCCTCTGGAGGAGCTGCCGCTGGACGGGCTGCGGCGGGCGCTGGAGGTGAATCTGGTGGCGGCGCTGGGCCTGGTGCAGGAGGCACTGCCGCTGCTCAGGTCGGCGGCGGCCGGGGCGGTGCTGGTGGTCAGCTCGGACGCCGCCGCCGAGGCGTATCCGACGTGGGGCGGGTACGGGGCGTCCAAGGCGGCCCTGGACCAGCTGGCGGCGGTGCTGGCGGTGGAGGAGCCGGGGCTGCGGGTCTGGTCGGTCGATCCCGGCGACATGGCGACGGACCTGTACGCGGCGGCCGTACCGGACGACGACGATCCGCGTCCTGAGCCGGCCGGTGTGGTGCCCGCCTTCCTGCGGCTGCTGGACGAGCGGCCGGCGAGCGGTCGCTACGGCGCCCCGGCGCTGTTGGAGGAGCGGCGATGACCGTGGCCGTGGAGGTGCCGGAGGAGCTGTCCGCGCGGGTGCCGGTGGAGCAGCGGGGGCCGGGTCTGGAGCGGGACTCGGTGCGGCTGCTGGTGTCGCGGGGCACGGCGGTGTCGCATCACGCCTTCGTGGAGCTGCCGCGGCTGCTGCGGGCCGGGGACCTGCTGGTGGTGAACACCTCGCCGACGCTGGCGGCGGCCGTCGGGGGATGGGCCGGGCACGCGCGCGTGGTGGTGCATTTCTCCACGCGCGGTGACGACGGCCGGTGGGCGGTCGAGCTGCGGGAGCCGGACGGGCGTGGCACCACGCGTGCGCGCGCGGGGGCGCCCGCGGGTACAGAGGTGCGGCTGGTCGGGGGTGTGCGGCTGGTGCTGGAGGAGCCGCTGAGCGCGCGCGGGGAGCGGCTGTGGTGGGCGCGCGTGCCGGGGGACGTGCTCGAGGTGCTGCGGGAGCACGGGCGGGCCATCCGGTACGCGTACACGGAGCGGGACCAGCCGTTGTCGGCGTACCAGACGGTGTTCGCGCTGCCGTCGCCGGACGGTGCGGGGAGTGCGGAGATGCCGAGCGCGGGGCGTCCGTTCACCGCGCGGATGGTGGCGGAGCTGGTGAGCCGGGGGGTGCAGTTCGCCCCGGTCACGCTGCACACCGGGGTGGCGTCGGCGGAGGCGCACGAGCCGCCGTATCCGGAGCGGTTCGTGGTGCCGGAGGCGTCGGCGCGGCTGATCGGGGCGGTGCGGGCGGGGGGCGGCCGGGTGATCGCGGTGGGGACGACGGCCGTACGGGCGGTGGAGTCGGCGGCCGGTGCGGACGGCGTGGTGCGGGCCCGCGCGGGGTGGACCGATCTGGTGGTGACGCCCGGGCGCGGGGTGCGGGTGGTGGACGGGCTGCTGACCGGGCTGCACGAGCCGGAGGCCTCGCACCTGCTGATGCTGGAGGCGGTCGCGGGGCGGGCGGCGATCGACCGGGGGTACGAGGAGGCGCTGCGCGGGCGCTACCTGTGGCACGAGTTCGGCGATGTGCACCTGGTCCTGCCGGAGTGACCGGACCTCCTCACGTAGAGCATTGCTTAAGCAACCAACTGTGAGGACGGGGGGTGGCCGGTGTGAGGCCGGGCATAGGGCGCACGTCACGTACGAAGGGGGTTAGGAGAGACATACCGCCCGCATGAGCGGGATATATGGCCGTCTCTGCCCCGGTTTACCCCTCCCTGATCCACTACCCGGCTTCGTACGTCACATCTTTGCCCCGTCATTTTGCGGCCGCTAAGAATGGCTGCGTCGCTCAGCGCCGTGGGTATCTCCCCGCGGCGTTTGTGCCGGAAGCACCCTGTCCCCACCGGACGTTGAGCGACCTCCGCGCTATTCGAAGAGGTCCGTCCCGCATGTCCAAGAACATCCTCACCCGTGGTCATAGTCGCGCCCTGACCCGTCACCACAGGCTCGCCGTCGCCGGTGTCGCGGCCCTGGGCGCCGCCGCCATCGGTTTCTCGGCCGTCCCGAGCAACGCGTCCCCGGCCACCACGGCCGAGGCCGCCCCGACCGCGAAGGTCGCGTACAGCACCGAGCCGATCCAGGGCGTCAAGGCGAGCGTCACCGACCAGCTCGCCGGTTCCAGCGTCAAGATCGAGCAGATCGCGGCGAAGAAGGAGGCCGCGGACCGGGCCACCGCCGAGAAGAAGGCCGCCGCTGCCGCCGCGGAGGCCAAGGCGGAGAAGGCCCGCCAGGCCGAGGAGGCCGCCGGCCGTGCCGCCGAGCGCGCCGAGGTGAAGCAGGCCGCCCCGCAGAAGACCTACAGCGACACCCTGGACGGCTGGATCCGCGAGTCCCTGGCCATCATGAAGAAGCACGGCATCCCGGGCTCCTACGAGGGCATCCACCGCAACGTCATGCGGGAGTCCTCCGGCAACCCGAAGGCGATCAACCTCTGGGACATCAACGCCCAGAACGGCATCCCGTCCAAGGGCCTGCTGCAGGTGATCCCGCCGACGTTCGAGGCGTACCACGTCCCGGGCACCCCGAAGGACATCTACGACCCGGTCGCCAACATCACCGCCGCCTGCAACTACGCGGCCGACAAGTACGGCACCATGGACAACGTCGACAGCGCGTACTGAGGTCGGCGCGGACCTCTTCTCGCGAACCGAAGACGCCGAAGGGCGGCACCCTCCTGACGGGGTGCCGCCCTTCGGGGCGTACGGCGCCGACTACTTGCGCATGACCTCGGGCTCGTGGCGGCGCAGGAAGCGGGCCACGAAGAAGCCGCAGATCACGCCGAGGACGATCAGCGCGCCCATGTCCATCGCCCAGGCCCCGGCCGTGTGCTCCCACAGCGGGTCGGTGTCGCCGGCCGTCTCCGGCGGACTGATCCTGTTGAAGTCCAGCGTGGCGCCCGAGGCGGCGACCGCCCAGCGCGACGGCATCAGGAACGAGAACTGGTTGACACCGATCGAGCCGTGCAGGGCGAACAGGCAGCCGGTGAAGACGACCTGGATGATCGCGAACATCACCAGCAGCGGCATGGTCTTCTCCGCGGTCTTCACCAGCGAGGAGATGATCAGGCCGAACATCATCGAGGTGAAGCCGAGCGCCATGATCGGCACGGAGAGCTCCAGCAGCGTGAAGCCGCCGAAGACCAGGCCCTCCTCCGGGATCTCCCGGCTGGAGAAGCCGATCACGCCGACCAGCAGGCCCTGCAGCACGGTGATCATGCCGAGCACGAACACCTTGGACATCAGGTACGCCGAGCGGGACAGGCCGGTGGCGCGCTCCCGCTCGTAGATGACCCGTTCCTTGATCAGCTCACGCACGGAGTTCGCCGCGCCCGCGAAGCAGGCGCCCACCGCGAGTATCAGCAGGACCGTGGTCGCCGTGCCGTTCGGGATGATCCGGCCGGTCTGCGGGTTGGGCGGGTTGGGCAGCAGGCCCTTGTCCGCGTCGATGAGCAGGCTGACCGCGCCGAGGACGGCCGGCAGGATCACCATCAGGGCGAGGAAACCCTTGTCGGAGACGATCACCGAGACGTAGCGGCGCACCAGGGTCACGAACTGTGACATCCAGCCCTGCGGCTTCGGTGGCCGCATCGCCTGCATCGGCGGGACCTGTACGGACTGCGGCGCGACCGCGTCGATGTCCGCGGCGTACATCTGGTAGTGCTGCGAGCCCTTCCAGCGGCCCGCCCAGTCGTAGTCGCGGTAGTTCTCGAAGGCGGAGAAGACGTCGGCCCAGGTGTCGTAGCCGAAGAAGTTCAGCGCCTCCTCGGGCGGGCCGAAGTAGGCGACGGAGCCGCCGGGCGCCATCACCAGGAGCTTGTCGCAGATCGCCAGCTCGGCCACCGAGTGGGTGACGACGAGGACGGTGCGGCCGTCGTCGGCGAGGCCGCGCAGGAGCTGCATGACGTCGCGGTCCATGCCCGGGTCGAGGCCGGAGGTGGGCTCGTCCAGGAAGATCAGCGACGGCTTGGTGAGCAGTTCCAGGGCGACGGAGACGCGCTTGCGCTGGCCGCCGGACAGGGACGTGACCTTCTTGTCCTTGTGGATGTCCAGCTTGAGCTCGCGCAGCACCTCGTCGATGCGGGACTCGCGCTCGGCGGCCGTGGTGTCGGCGGGGAAGCGGAGCTTGGCCGCGTACTTGAGGGCCTTCTTGACGGTCAGCTCCTTGTGCAGGATGTCGTCCTGCGGGACCAGACCGATGCGCTGGCGCAGCTCGGCGAACTGCTTGTAGAGGTTGCGGTTGTCGTAGAGGACCTCGCCCTGGTTGGCGGGGCGGTAGCCGGTGAGCGCCTTGAGCAGGGTCGACTTGCCGGAGCCGGACGGGCCGATGACCGCGATCAGCGACTTCTCGGGGACCCCGAAGGAGACGTCCTTGAGGATCTGCTTGCCGCCGTCGACGGTGACCGTCAGGTGACGGGCGGAGAAGGACACCTCACCGGTGTCGACGAACTCCTCGAGCCGGTCGCCGACGATCCGGAACGTCGAGTGGCCGACGCCCACGATGTCGGTGGGGCCGAGCAGTTGGGCGCCGCCCTTGGCGATCGGCTGACCGTTGACGTACGTGCCGTTGTGCGAACCGAGGTCGCGGATCTCCATGCGGCCGTCGGGCGTCGAGTGGAACTCGGCGTGGTGGCGGGAGACCTGGAGGTCGGAGACGACCAGGTCGTTCTCCAGGGCACGGCCGATGCGCATCACGCGGCCGAGGGAGAACTGGTGGAACGTGGTGGGGCTGCGGTCGCCGTAGACCGGCGGCGCGCCCGCGCCGCCGCCGGGCACCTTCTGTGCGTACTGCTCGCCCGGACCGCCCTGCTGCTGCGGGATGTGCGGCGCGGACTGCTGCGGTGCCGGCTGCTGCGGCTGCTGCCAGCCGGGCTGCTGCTGCGGCGCCTGCTGGGACCAGCCGGGGTTCGCACCCTGGGCGGCGTACGGCTGCTGCGGCTGGGCCTGCGGTGTGGCGGCCGGGGCCGCGGTGCCGGCGCCCGCACCGGCGCCGGACAGCGTCACGCGCGGGCCGTCGGCCGCGTTGCCCAGGTTCAGCACCGTGTCGGAGTCGAACTCCAGGTGGTGGATCCGCTGCCCCCGCACGAACGTGCCGTTGGTGCTGCCGTGGTCCTCGACGACCCAACTGCGCCCGTCGAAGCTGATCGTGGCGTGACGCCAGGAGACCCTGGCGTCGTCCAGCACGACGTCCCCCTGCGGATCGCGTCCGAGGGTGTAGGCCCTGGACGGATCGAGCGTCCAGGTCCGTCCGTTTGATTCCAGTACGAGTTCCGGCACTCCATGCCCCACTGAGTTGTCCCCCGAATTTCCCCCGTCGCAGGGAGTCTAGGGATGGCGAACATCGGGGGGAACTATTTCAGGCTCGGCCCTCTGACCGAAAGTCGGGCCTTGTCACGAGCGCGCACCAAGGTGTTCACCGGTTTTCGTCGACGAGGTTGAAATCGTCCCGGAGAGTGGTAAATCACGCGAGGGGGACATGTGCGGCCGTCACGCCGCGTCGCGGATCGGGGGGTCTGCCATGAGTGCTGCCACGGGCGTCGGAGCAGCGGGGCACGGTACGCGCGTGCCGTGGGCCGATGTGGTGATGTCCGCGGTCGCCGCGGTGAGCTGGGCGCTGATCGGGATGGCGGGGACGGCGGCGCTCGGGCTGCACCTGCTGGACGCGGACGCGGCCGGTTCGCTGGGTCCGATGACCGCCGCGGTGGTGGCTCTGGGGGCGGGCGGTTCGGTCACGCCGTCCGGTGACGTGTCCGCCTTCGGGCTGTCGGGTGCGGAGGCCGGTACAACCTTGGAGGTCACGCCGCTGGGCGTGGGTCTGGTGGGTGCGCTGCTGCTGTCGTACTTCTTTCTGCGCTCCCTGCGGGCGGCGGGAGCCGTGGTCTCCGGCGCCGAACTCCTCGCGCGTGCGGGCGCGGTGGTCGCGCTGTTCGTGGCGATGACGGGCGGGCCGGCCTGGGCGGGGCACGACGTCATCACCGTCGACGGTGGTTCGCTGGGCCTTGACGACCTGCCGGGGACGGGTGGTGGCGGGGTCGAGATCCCGGGGCTGGGTGATGTCGGGGGGCTGCTGCCGGACCGGGTGGGTGATCTCGTCGACGCGGAGGCGGCGGTGGGGTTCACCGTCGATACCGTGCCGACGCTGCTCGGTGGCCTCGGCTGGGCGGCCGGCGTCCTGCTCGTCGCGCTGCTGGCGTCCCGCCGCACTCCCCTGCCGGACGGCTGGGACGCCGTGCACCGTGTCGTACGACCGGCGGTGTCCGCGCTCGTCGCGGTGGGGCTGGTGGCGGTGGCGGCGGGGCTCGCGGCGGCGGGGTACGCGGCGATCGGCGACGACCATCCCCGGCGGATCGCGGGGGCGGCGCTGCTGGGGGCGCCGAACGGAGTGTGGACCGGGGTACCGCTCGGCCTGTTCGTGCCGTGGGACGGGCGGGCGAGCGGGGCGCTGCTCGGGGTGCTGCCGCACCCCGTGGACGATCTGCTGCGGACCGGCTCGGACCGGTCCGTCACGCTGGGGCGGCTGGCGGAGTTCGACGGGCGGGTGTGGCTGCTGGTGGTGGCCGCCGCGCTGATGATGTCGCTGGCGGGGGTGCTGACGGGCGTGCGCACGCCGGTCGGGGGCGCGGCTGATCGCGGAGCGGCCGGCTTCGCGGGGCGGTGTGCGCTGCGGCTGGGTGTCGCTACGGCGCTGACTCTGCCGTTGCTGGTCTGGCTGACGGAGGTGTCGGCGAACGCCTCGCTGTCCGTGCTGGGCTTCGACGCGTTCGGCGCCGGCATCGAGCTGCGCGGCCGGCTCGGCACGGCGCTCCTGCTGGGCGCGGTGTGGGGCGCGGGGGCGGGTGCGGTGGGTGCGCTGCTGGCCTGGGCGAGCGGCGCGGCGGGGGTGCGGGCGGCGCCGTTGGCACGGGGTGACATGAAGGCGGGCGGTGGATGGCGGACGGTGGGTGGTGTCGAGGGCCCGGACGGGGCGCCGGCCGCCGGGCCGTACGAGCCGGGGGTTCCTTACCGGGCCCCCGACCCGGACACCAATCCGTATCTGCGGGTGGGGTGGGAGCCGCGGGGGCCTCAGCAGTCAGGGGTGCGGGAAGAAGCGTGGGGACCGGGAGCATCGCATGGGGGGCGGGAAGGGCGCGGATCACGGGAAGCCGGGGCTCAGGGGCCGTGGGGGCCACCTGCACGAGGACAGCAGGAAGCACACGGGCAGCAGGAACCGTGGAAGGCGGGGCCGCGAGGGCCGCACGAGCCGCGGGAAGCCGGGGCTCAGGGACCGCGGGAGCCGTCGCCACGAGGGCCGCACGAGCCGCGGGAAGCCGGGGCTCAGGGACCGCGGGAGCCGGAGGATGCGGTGCCCGCGGCAGGCGGGGTGCCGGGGGGTGGTGAGCCGCAGGTGGCCGGGGATCCTGAGGGGAACGGCGATGTCCATGGGGCGCCCACCGTGATCGGGCCGGTCGAGCCGCGCCGGCGGGGAGCCGGGTCGCGGGGGCGGTCGCCGTTGTGGCCGGACGAGCCTCCGCCTCCTCCGCCACCACCGCCGCCTCCTCCCCCGGCGCCCCGGAAGCCGGACCGTACGTAAGAGCTGCGGGACATCCCGGTGACGGGTCGTGTTCATTGTCCGGCTGGCGGACCTCGGAGGCGCGGGGCACTGGGTGCCGGATACGGTGGGAACACCATGAGCGCATCGCAGACCACCGACGTTCCCACCCTCCTTGTCAAGATCTTCGGCAAGGACCGGCCGGGCATCACGGCCGGCCTCTTCGACACCCTCGCCGCCTACTCGGTCGACGTGGTCGACATCGAGCAGGTCGTCACCCGTGGCCGCATCGTGCTCTGCGCGCTCGTGACCGAGCCGCCCAAGGGGCTGGAGGGGAATCTGCGGGCGACCGTCCACAGCTGGGCGGAGTCGATGAAGATGCAGGCGGAGATCATCTCAGGCAAGGGCGACAACCGTCCGCGCGGGCTCGGCCGCTCCCTGGTCACCGTGCTGGGGCACCCCCTCACCTCGGAGGCCACGGCGGCGATCGCCGCGCGGATCACCAAGGCCGGCGGCAACATCGACCGTATCTTCCGGCTCGCCAAGTACCCGGTGACCGCCGTGGAGTTCGCGGTGTCCGGCGTGGAGACGGAACCGCTGCGGACCGCGCTGGTGACCGACGCGGCGCGGCTCGGGGTCGACGTGGCCGTGGTCGGGGCGGGGCTGTACCGGCGGGCGCAGCGCCTGGTCGTCATGGACGTGGACTCCACGCTCATCCAGGACGAGGTGATCGAGCTCTTCGCCGCGCACGCCGGCTGCGAGGACCAGGTCGCCGAGGTGACGGCGGCCGCGATGCGCGGAGAGCTGGACTTCGAGCAGTCGCTGCACGCACGCGTGGCGCTGCTGGAGGGGCTGGACGCCTCCGTGGTGGACAAGGTCCGCAGCGAGGTGCGGCTGACACCGGGTGCCCGCACCCTGATCCGTACGCTGAAGCGCCTCGGCTATCAAGTGGGCGTGGTCTCGGGTGGGTTCACCCAGGTCACGGATGATCTGAAGGAGCGGCTGGGGCTGGACTTCGCCCAGGCCAACACCCTGGAGATCGTCGACGGGAAGCTGACGGGCAAGGTCACCGGCGAGATCGTGGACCGGGCGGGCAAGGCCCGGCTGCTGCGCCGGTTCGCCGCCGAGGCGGGTGTGCCGCTGTCGCAGACGGTGGCGATCGGTGACGGTGCGAACGATCTCGACATGCTGAACGCGGCGGGGCTCGGTGTCGCCTTCAACGCCAAGCCGGTGGTGCGCGAGGCCGCGCACACGGCGGTGAACTTCCCCTTCCTGGACACGGTCCTGTACCTGCTCGGCGTCACCCGCGAAGAGGTCGAGGCGGCGGACACGCTCGACGTGGGCTGAGCCGCCCGGACCGGGGCACGGAGACGGGCGGGCCCGGCACCGACGGACGTCGAGTGCCGGGTCCCTGCCGTGCCGGGTGTCACTCGGTGGGCGCCCAGTAGTCGACCAGCGTGCCGACGCCGGGCTCGAGGGACTTCCAGGAGCCGGTGAAGGACAGGACGGCGAAGGCGGCGGCCGGGTAGCCGAGCCGGCTCATGCGCTCGCGGGCGTCGCCCTCCGCCGCGCCGGCCAGGATGTCGGCGAGTCCCTGGACGCCCGGGTTGTGGCCGACCAGGAGGACGTTCTGCGCGTCGTCGGGGGTTTCGTTGAGCAGGGCGATCAGCTCGCCGGGCGAGGCATCGTAGATCCGCTCCTCGTAGACGGTCTTCGGCCGCTCGGGGAACTCGTGGACCGCGAGCTTCCAGGTCTCGCGGGTCCGGACCGCGGTGGAGCACAGGGCCAGGTCGAAGGCGATACCGGTGTCGGCGAGCTTGCGCCCGGCGACGGCGGCATCCATGCGGCCCCGCTCGGCGAGTGGGCGCTCGTGGTCGGAGACCGGGGGCCAGTCGGCTTTCGCATGCCGGAAAAGGACAATCCTGCGGGGTTCTGCGACGCTCATGTGACCCAGCTTCGCATGAAACAGGCCACGGGGCGCAGGGAGTTGACCGGCGCCTCCGGGGGTGTTCAGCGGGCCATGAGCCGCTGCGCGCGCTCGACGAGGTGGGTGAGCGCGGGTTCGCCGACGGCCGCGTGGGCGTCGGAGGGGTTGAGGACCAGGGTGAGCAGGGCGACGAAGGCGAGGGTGGGCAGGGCGAGGGCCCACCACGGCAGCCGGGTGTCGACGGGGGCCGGGTGGGGCCGGGTGTGCGTGCGCGCCGACATGGGGGCCTCCGCTCTTCGCATGGTCCGTGGCCGGCGTCTCGCGGCCACATCTCGAAGGTACGGATTCCCTGGTGGTCAACCCATCCGGTGACCCACCCA
This sequence comes from Streptomyces sp. NPDC051740, assembly GCF_044453165.1. NCBI lineage: Bacteria > Bacillati > Actinomycetota > Actinomycetes > Kitasatosporales > Streptomycetaceae > Streptomyces > Streptomyces sp. NPDC051740. The sequence goes on from NZ_JBITCL010000016.1 coordinate 21,109, forward strand.
CTTGACCCTGAGCCTGGCCCCCTAGGGGATGGTGGTGCCAGCACCACCATGGGGCGTCACGGGGCGAGGATTGTCGCGATCACGCCGATGATGATGAAGATGGCGAAGAACGCGCCGAAGACGAGCAGCATCTTCTTCTGGCCGTTCTGCGGATTGGGGTCGAGGACTGGCATGGGGCAAGTCTCGCACCTCGGTCGCCTGCGGCGGGCTTCGGGGGCGTACGGCAGGGGTGGCCGGGTGCTCCGGTGCGGTGGTTCCGTCGAGCGGTCCGTGCGGTGCGGTGGGGCCAGGACTGGGTACCAGGGGGACTGGGGCAGGGGACTGGGGCAGTCGGGGCGGAGGGCTTCTGGCCGTGGGGCGGTCGTTCGTCTCGCCCCCGCCGCCCCTTCCCGTCCCGTCCCTGGGGGCTCCGCCCCCAGACCCCCGTTGCGCGGTTCCCCGCGCCCCTTAGGGGGCTGTTGCCTCGTCCTCCACTGTGCGGGGGCGGCCTGCCAGGACGCCTACGATCATCTGGGGGATCATCAGGGCGGCCATCAGGGCGATCGGCAGGCCCCAGCCGCCGCTGTGCTGGTAGAGGACGCCCACCAGGAGCGGGCCGGGGATGGAGATCAGATAGCCGGTGCTCTGGGCGAAGGCCGACAGCTGGGCCACGCCCGCGCCGGTCCTGGCGCGCATCCCGACCATGGTGAGCGCCAGCGGGAAGGCGCAGTTCGCGACGCCCAGCAGCAGCGCCCAGGCCCAGGCACCGGCGGCCGGCGCGAAGTACAGACCCGCGTATCCGACGAGACCGCTGACGCCCAGCGCGAGCACGATCGGGCCCTGGTGGGGCAGCCGGGTGGCGAGGCGCGGGATGACGAAGGCCAGCGGTACGCCCATCACCATGATGACCGCGAGGAGCAGCCCGGCCGTGCCGGCGGGGACGCCCGCGTCCCGGAAGATCTGCGCCATCCAGCCCATGGTGATGTAGGCGGCGGTGGCCTGGAGCCCGAAGAAGACGGCCAGCGCCCAGGCGGTACGGCTGCGGGTGACGCGCAGCCGTACCGGCGCCTCGGCGGGAGTGTCCCGTCCGGCACGCGCCCCGTCGTGCTCCGGTTCCCGTGCCCGTACGAAGGGCAGCCACGGCAGTACGGCGGCTGCCGCCAGGGCCGCCCACAGGGCGAGGCCCGAGTGCCAGTTCCCGCCCAGCGCGTCGGTCAGCGGCACGGTCACGGCCGCCGCCGTGGCGGTGCCCAGGGCGAGGGCCATGGAGTACAGGCCGGTCATGGAGCCGACCCGGTCGGGGAACCGGCGCTTGACGATGACCGGCATCAGGACGTTGCTGACGGCGATGCCCATCAGCGCCAGCGCGCTGGTGGCCAGGAACGCCGCCGTGCCGCCCACGTACGGGCGTATCAGCAGGCCGGCGCCGATGGCGACCATGCCGGCGCAGACCACCGCGCCCGCGCCGAACCTGCGGGCCAGCCGCGGCGCGGTGACGCCGAAGACGGCGAAGCACAGCGGGGGCACGGAGGTGAGCAGTCCGGCCACGCTCCCGCTCATGCCGAGCCCGTCGCGGACCTCCTCCAGCAGCGCGCCCAGGCTGGTGATGGCGGGGCGGAGGTTGAGCGCGGCCAGCACGATGCCGACGACGAGCAGTCGCGTCCGCCACCCGCGCGTGGCCCCGGCCCCGGCCCCGGGGACGGTCCGGACCCCGGACGCGGCCGACGTACGTACGGTCGTGGACGTGATCGTCCGGTTCTCCTCGCTAGCCATGACGCCCATCATAGAATCATAGGATGATTGGTTGTCCATGCCGTGGCCGCCGTGCGGCGCCCCTGTCGTGCGAAGGTGTGTCATGCCGTTGAGCCATCCCCGTCGTTCGGCCCTGTCCGAGCAGGTCATCGCCGCCCTGCGCGCCCAGATCACCTCGGGCGAGTGGCCGGTCGGCGCGCGCATCCCCACCGAGCCGGAGCTGGTGGAGCAGCTGGGGGTGGCCCGCAACACGGTCCGCGAGGCCGTCCGCGCGCTGGCGCACAACGGGCTGCTGGACATCCGCCAGGGCTCGGGCACGTACGTGGTGGCCACGAGCGAGCTGGCGGGCGTGATGCACCGCCGCTTCGCCGACGCCGACCCCCGGCACATCGCCGAGCTGCGTTCGACCCTGGAGTCGGCGGCGGCGCGGCTGGCCGCCGAGCGGCGGACGGAGAAGGACCTCAAGCAGATCGACACCCTGCTGCTGCGCCGGGAGGAGGCCTGGGAGTCGGGTGAGGCGGAGGCGTTCGTGGCGGCGGACGCCACGTTCCACCTGGCGGTCGTGGCCGCCTCGCACAACGACGTGATGACCGCGATGTACGCGGACCTGAGCGAGGTGCTGCGGGACTGGCTGCGCGGCGACGTGGGCGAGGGCATGACCCCGGAGATGCACATGGACCACGGCCGGCTGGTGGACGCGATCCGCGCGGGCGACGCGGCGACGGCGGCCGAGGAGGCCGCCGCCTATCCGTTCGTGTGCCGTCCGGGGCTGTTCGGTCCGCCCTCCGTCGGCTGACCTCCGTCGGCCGGGCCGGGGCGACGCGAGGGCCCGCACCCCCGTACGGGATGCGGGCCCTCGGTGAGGCGTCCGGTCAGGCGCCGACGGCGTGCAGACCGCCGTCCACGTGGACGATCTCGCCCGTGGTCTTCGGGAACCAGTCGCTCAGCAGGGCGACGACACCCCGGCCGGCCGGCTCCGGGTCCTTCAGGTCCCACTCCAGCGGGGCGCGGTTGTCCCACACGGAGGCCAGCTCGCCGAAGCCCGGGATGGACTTGGCGGCCATGGAGCCGATCGGGCCCGCGGAGATCAGGTTGCAGCGGATGTTCTGCTTGCCCAGGTCACGGGCCATGTAGCGGCTGGTGGCCTCCAGGGCGGCCTTGGCCGGGCCCATCCAGTCGTACTGCGGCCAGGCGTACTGCGCGTCGAAGGTGAGGCCGACGACCGAGCCGCCGTTCTGCATCAGCGGCAGGCAGGCCATGGTCAGCGACTTCAGGGAGTACGCCGAGACGTGCATGGCGGTGGCGACCGACTCGAACGGCGTGTTCAGGAAGTTGCCGCCGAGCGCGTCCTGCGGCGCGAAGCCGATGGAGTGCACGACGCCGTCGAGGCCGCCGAGCTCCTCGCCGACCACGTCGGCCAGCCGGCCGAGGTGCTCGTCGTTGGTGACGTCGAGCTCGATGACCTTGGTGGGCTTGGGGAGCTTCCTGGCGATGCGCTCGGTCAGGGTGGGCCGCGGGAACGCGGTCAGGATGATCTCGGCGCCCTGCTCCTGGGCCAGCTTGGCGGTGTGGAAGGCGATGGAGGACTCCATCAGCACACCGGTGATCAGGACGCGCTTGCCCTCGAGAATTCCGCTCATGTCGTTCAGTGACCCATTCCCAGTCCGCCGTCAACGGGGATGACGGCTCCAGTGATGTACGAGGCGTCGTCCGACGCGAGGAACCGCACAGCCGCGGCGATCTCCTCCGGCTGCGCGTACCGGCCGAGCGGCACCTGCGACACGATGTTCGCCCGCTGGTCGTCGGTGAGCACCTTGGTCATGTCGGTGTCGACGAAACCGGGCGCGACGACGTTGAAAGTGATGTTGCGCGAGCCCAGCTCACGGGCGAGGGAGCGCGCGAAGCCGACCAGGCCGGCCTTGGAGGCGGCGTAGTTCGCCTGCCCCGCGGAGCCGAGCAGTCCGACCACCGAGGAGATCAGCACGACGCGGCCCTTCTTGGCGCGCAGCATGCCGCGGTTGGCGCGCTTGACGACCCGGAAGGTGCCGGTGAGGTTGGTGTCGACGACCGAGGTGAAGTCCTCCTCGGACATGCGCATCAGGAGCTGGTCCTTGGTGACACCGGCGTTGGCCACGAGTACCTCGACGGGGCCGTGCGCCTCCTCGATCTCCTTGTAGGCCTGCTCCACCTGCTCGGGGTCGGTGATGTCGCACCGGACCGCCAGGACACCCTGCTCCGTGAGCACCCGGGGCGGCTCACCGGAACGGTACGTGATCGCGACCTTGTCGCCCGCCTCCGCGAAGACGCCGGCAATGGCGAGGCCGATACCCCGGTTTCCACCGGTGACGAGAACCGAGCGGCTCATCGGGTCACCCTTTCAATAGCGGTCTGGTACACCGAAAACCTATCGGTACGGGGACCGATCCGAGCGATCGGCCACCCACAGCACCTTCGCACCGCCTCTGTCGGGTCCCTACAGAACGCCACGCCGTCCGGTCAGTCCGCCATACCTGGTGCGTGAGCCGACAGCCCTTCGGCGCGAGCGGTCTCGAGCATCCTGCGGTCGTTCTCCTCGCGTGCGGCGAGGAGTACCGCCAGGGGGTCGATGTCCTCCGGCACCTCATGATGCGGCATGGCGTGGCGGTCGGCGGCGGTGACGGGGCCCCCTCCCTGCGACAGCGGCGCTGTTCCCCTATCAGGCCAGAGCCGGGTTTCCGCAGCACTTCTTGTACTTGCGGTCCGAGCCGCACCAGCAGGGGCCGTTGCGCGGCGGCGGCCAGGCGGGGGCCTGCCCGCGACGGGCGAGCTCGGCCGCGTACGCGGAACGGGTCGCCGGAGCGTCGGCGGAACCGCCCACCGCCTCGGCGCGGGCCTCCAGCCCGGCCACCGTGGCACGGCCGACCGCGAGACTCGGGGCGCCTTCGTCCGACAGCTCACGCAGCGTGCGTTCGACCTGCCGGAGGTGGGCGGCGGGGTCGTCGCCGTAGGCTTCCACGGCCTTCGGCCAACGCTGGAGCAGGAGCGCGAGCTCGTCGGCGGGCCAGAACAGGACGCAGGTCCGCAGCGGGCCGGTGCGGGCGGTTCGCTCGTCCTCCAGTGCCTCCGACAGCTCCCTCATCTCGGCCTCGAGCATGTCCGGGCCCCCGTCCCTGAGTCTCCTGAGGCGAATCGGGTCATGCAGCTCGTCCAGGGAACGCATCCGGCCGTACAGGGGTGAGGCGCGTCGTTCGTGGAGTTCGTCGGCGGTCTCGTCCCAGTCGTCGTGCGCGGCACCCAGCAGACGGCGTACCCGGTGGCGGCCGATGAACAGTGTCTGCAGGTCGAAGCCGGAATGTTCCTCGACCGTGTCCGTCGTGACCGGCGTTCCCGCGCCCAGGACACGCGTGATGCCGGCCGTGTACCACTCGGCGGCCGTCGCCGTCTCCTCCGCTTCCTCGAAGCACTCGGCGACGAGCATCCACGCGCCGGCGTCCCGGGGACGGCGCGCGCGGAACGCCACCGCGGCCTCACGGGCCTCCTCCAGCCGTTGGAGGTCCCACAGCAGGCTGATGCGGGAGGCGTCCACGAGGTCGTACTCGTCGATGCCGTCCTCCCCGACGGTGAGAAGCCCTTCGTACAGGGCGAGGGCACGGTCCGTCTCCCCCGCGTCCCGCCAGGCCTCGGCTGCCTCCAGGAGCAGTTCCTCACGCTCTTCGGGGTACTGCCCCGCGAGCCGCTCACACTCTTCGGCGGCCTGGACGGGGGTGACGGGCACGGACGCCGCCGCTCGCGGGGCGGGGACGCGCCCGTTCTTCCGGGTCTTCTTGCTCTTGCCGGCGGTACGGCTCTTGCTGGACATGGCGCTGACGGTAGTGCGCCCGGGATCGGGAAGGCCGGGAAACCTCCAGGCATCACCGGACCGGGTGGTACGGGGCAGAGCCCGCCGCACTCGCACGGACATCACGGTGTGGACAGCACACACTCCGCCCACACGGTCTTGCCCGGCCCCGTCCGCCCGTCCACGCCCCAGCGGGCGGCGACGGCCTCCACGAGGAACAGGCCTCGCCCGCCGTCGGCGTCCGCGGAGGACCGGCCCACCGGCTCGGGGAGTTCCGGGTGGGTGTCGGACACCTCGACGCGGACGAGGCCCGCGGGCCGGTCGTACATGAGCCGCAGCTCGAAGTCGCGTCCCGGGACGCGGCCGTGGAGGACCGCGTTGGAGGCGAGTTCGGCCACGACGAGGGTGACGGCGTCGGAGGCCGGGCTGTCGTAGGGCAGGTCCCACAGGTCGAGCCGGTGGGTGGCGAGTCTGCGGGCGAGCCGTGCGCCGCGGCGCGTGGCGGAGAAACGCTGGGAGAACACACTTACGGTTACGGCCTCTTGGGCCCGTGGCGCTGGCATGCGGCCAGCGTCCCGGGCCGCTCCCGGCCCTCAACAGGGACGACACCCGTACAGGCGTGGCTGTATCGGTGCACACTCTGGACTGGGTGGGTAACTCGCCGTGACCCCGGGCGGGCCGGGCGGGGTTGAGCGAGGCGTGGAGACGCGGACACGGGAGGCGCGCGGCGATGAGGACGGACACGGCGGAGGCGGGAACGGCGGCGCGATCGCGAACGGCACGGAGGCGGAACTCTCCGACAGTCTGAAGACCTTCGGCGCGGTCCTCAAGGCCCTGCGCGAGGAGTCCGGCCTGACGCAGGAGGAGTTCGCGGTGCGGGTGCGGTACTCGGCCGCCTACGTCGCCAAGATCGAGCAGGGGAAGCGGTTCCCGCCGGCGGATCTGCCCGCGCGGGCGGAGGAGGTCCTGGGGTCGGTCGCGAGCAAGGTCCTGACCGCGGCGGCGAAAAGTCTGACGCGGCGGGCAGTGTTGGCTTCCTGGTTTCGCCAGTGGGCGGAGATTGAAGAGGATGCGATCTCTCTGTACGCATACGAGTGCCGAGCGATTCCAGGGTTGCTTCAACCCGAGGCGTACATCCGGGCCATCTTCGACCGACGACTGCCACCGGCATCCGAGGAGCAGATCGAACGTGAGGTCGCGTCTCGACTGGAACGGCAACAGCTCATCTCCGCCAACCAGAACACCGCGTTCAGCTTCGTCATCGAGCAGAGCGTCGTAGCCCGGCGCATGGGGGGACGCGATGTCACCAGGCAAGTCATCGATCGCCTGCTTGAGATGAGCACGCGGCGCAATGTCGAGATCCAGATCATGGCCACTGTCCAGGAGGACCACTGCGGCATCGACGGTCAGATGTACCTCGCGGAGACAACTGCTCATCAGTGGCTCGGCTACACCGAGGGCCAGCGGTCGAGCAGCCTGATCTCCGCGCCCAAGGACGTGAGTGTCCTGCTCCAGCGCTATGGCAAGCTGCGTTCCCAAGCCCTGGACTGTCGGGCTACCGTGACGCTGCTGGAACAGATGCGAGGAGCGCTATGACCACCGCCTACGAGCTGAGCTGGTTCAAGAGCAGCTACAGCGGCAGCGAGAACGACAACTGCGTCGAGGTCGCCGTGCGCCCCGAGGCCGTCCGCATCCGCGACTCCAAGGACAAGCGCATCCGCCCCCTCGTCGTCACGCCGACCGCCTGGACGGCGTTCGCGGCACTCGCAGCCGAGACGTCCCTGGACGGCTGAGTTCGCCCAGTACGTGACGTCGCGGCGGGCGGGTACGGAAGTCCGTTCCCGTACCCGCCCGCTCCCGCGTCAGGGTGACGGTGCGGGAGCGCTTCCCGTGTGCTGCGGCTCAGTACACGTGACGGGTGTACCACGTTCCGCTGTCGAAGAAGAAGTGGTCCACGGCGAGCTTGTGCCCGCCGCTGTAGTGGGCGTACGCCACGGCCTGCTCGCCGGGCCGGCCGTTGCTCAGGCTCGTGTCCAGGCAGGTGCCGGGGTTGATCATGTAGGTGCTGAAGCCGCCCCGCAGCGGGAACTCCACGTTGATGGCCTGCGCGCGGTGGTTGCAGGCCGTCAGCCCGCCCGTCCTGCTCAAGGGCTCGTCGGCGACCGCGGCGGGGGCGGACAGGGCCGTGAGAAGACCGGCGGTCGCGGCCGCCAGGGCGGCCACACGACGCATACGCATACGCACTCCTTGTGTCGGGCCGTCCGGCGATCGCCCGGACCGGCGCTCCCGAACGTACGGCGACTCCGCGCACGGACCGTGACGGGACGTGTACCACTTGATGAACAACCGTTGCTGCAGGGGCGGTTGGGAACCCATGGGTGCGTGTGACGCGCCACGGCGGCCGCCCGCGGCCCCGGGCAGCCGGACTGCTCGTCGGCGCCGGGGCGATGACACCGGACAGCCCGCCGTGCGGCACGCTCCCCGGGGCACCGCGTGATTCACTGCTGCCGGACGAACACATCTCGGATGGTGAGAAAAAAGGGGAGGCCGCTCGTGGCCCATGAGGTCGATCAGTCATTCCTCGCGCTGCCGTTGCGCGCGCTCGCCGATGCCGCGCTGGCACGCGCGCGTGCACTGGGGGCGGAGCACGCGGACTTCCGCCTGGAGCGGGTGCGCAGCGCGTCCTGGCGGCTGAGGGACGCCAAGCCGGCCGGGTCGTCGGACACCACCGACCTCGGTTACGCGGTGCGCGTGGTGCACGGCGGGACCTGGGGGTTCGCGTCCGGGGTGGACCTGACCCTGGACGCCGCCGCCAAGGTCGCCTCGCAGGCGGTGGCGATGGCGAAGCTGTCCGCCCAGGTGATCCGGGCGGCCGGGTCCGACGAGCGCGTCGAGCTGGCCGACGAGCCGGTGCACTCGGAGAAGACATGGGTGTCGTCGTACGAGATCGATCCGTTCGCCGTGCCCGACGGGGAGAAGGCCGGGCTGCTGGCCGAGTGGAGCGCGCGGCTGCTGGCGGCGAACGGGGTGGACCACGTCGACGCCTCGCTGCTCACCGTGCACGAGAACAAGTTCTACGCCGACACCGCCGGGACCGTGACCACACAGCAGCGGGTGCGGCTGCACCCGGTGCTCACGGCCGTGTCCGTCGACGACTCCAGCGGTGAGTTCGACTCCATGCGCACCGTCGCGCCGCCCGTCGGCCGGGGCTGGGAGTACCTGACGGGCACCGGCTGGGACTGGGACGACGAGCTGGGGCGTATTCCGGAGCTGCTCGCGGAGAAGATGCGGGCGCCGAGCGTCGAGGCGGGGCTGTACGACCTGGTGGTGGACCCGTCCAACCTGTGGCTGACCATCCACGAGTCCATCGGGCACGCCACCGAGCTGGACCGCGCGCTCGGCTACGAGGCGGCGTACGCCGGGACCTCGTTCGCCACCTTCGACCTGATCAACAAGCTGCGGTACGGCTCCGAGCTGATGAACGTCACCGGTGACCGCACCGCCGAGCACGGGCTCGCCACCGTCGGCTACGACGACGAGGGCGTCGAGGCGCAGTCCTGGGACCTGGTGAAGGACGGCACGCTGGTCGGCTACCAGCTGGACCGGCGGATCGCGAAGCTGACCGGGTTCGAGCGGTCCAACGGGTGCGCGTTCGCGGACTCCCCCGGCCATGTGCCGGTGCAGCGCATGGCCAACGTGTCGCTGCGCCCCGATCCGGCCGGGATGTCGACGGAGGACCTGATCGGGGGCGTGGACCGGGGCATCTACGTCGTCGGGGACCGGTCCTGGTCGATCGACATGCAGCGGTACAACTTCCAGTTCACCGGGCAGCGCTTCTACCGGATCGAGAACGGGCGGCTCGCGGGGCAGCTGCGGGACGTCGCCTACCAGGCCACGACCACCGACTTCTGGGGTTCCATGGCGGCCGTCGGGGGTCCGCAGACGTACGTCCTGGGCGGCGCCTTCAACTGCGGCAAGGCCCAGCCGGGACAGGTCGCGGCGGTCTCGCACGGCTGCCCGTCCGCCCTCTTCAAGGGAGTCAACATTCTGAACACCACGCAGGAGGCCGGTCGATGAGCGTCAGCACCGGGATCGGCTGGGGGTCCGGGGGTCGCCCCCCGGGAAAGCACAGTCTCAACACGACCCAGGAGGCCGGTCGATGAGCGCACGCACCAACAAGCCGCACGAGATCGTCGAGCGCGCTCTCGAACTGTCCCGGGCCGACGGCTGTGTCGTGATCGCCGACGAGCACTCGACCGCCAATCTGCGCTGGGCGGGCAACGCGCTCACCACGAACGGTGTCACGCGCGGGCGCACGCTCACCGTGATCGCCACGGTGGACGGCGCGCGGGGCACCGCCTCGGGAGTGGTGTCCCGGTCCGCGGTGACCGTGGACGAGCTGGAGCCGCTGGTGCGGGCCGCCGAGGCCGCCGCGCGGGGCGCGGGTCCGGCCGAGGACGCCCAGCCGCTGGTCACGGGGGTGGCCCCGTCGCCCGAGTTCACCGAGGCACCCGCCGAGACCTCCTCCGCCGTGTTCGCGGACTTCGCCCCGGCGCTGGGCGAGGCGTTCGCACGCGCGCGTGCCGGTGGCCGGGAGCTGTACGGCTTCGCCAACCACGAGCTGGTCTCCAGCTACCTCGGCACGTCGACGGGGCTGCGGCTGCGGCACGACCAGCCGAACGGCACGCTGGAGCTGAACGCCAAGTCGCCGGACCGTACACGGTCGGCGTGGGCGGGGCGTTCCACGCGGGACTTCAAGGACGTCGACCCGGCGGCGCTCGACGCGGAGCTGGCCGTACGGCTGGGCTGGGCCGAGCGGCGCCTCGAACTGCCCGCGGGCCGGTACGAGACGCTGCTGCCGCCGACCGCGGTGGCGGACCTGCTGATCTACCAGCTCTGGTCGGCCTCGGGACGGGACGCGGCCGAGGGGCGCACGGTGTTCTCCAAGCCGGGCGGCGGCACCCGGGTCGGCGAGCGGCTGACCGGGCTGCCGCTGACCCTGCGCAGCGACCCGAACGAGCCGGGCCTGGAGTCGGCGCCGTTCGTGATCGCCCACTCCTCCGGCGGCGACCAGTCGGTGTTCGACAACGGGCTGCCGCTGTCGGCGACGGAGTGGATCCGCGAGGGCGAACTGAAGCACCTGACCACCAGCCGGCACGGCGCGGGCCTGACCGGGCTGCCGACAGCGCCCGGGATCGACAACCTGATCCTGGACGGGGGCGACGACCGCTCGCTGGAGGAGATGGTCGCGGCCACCGAGCGGGGGCTGCTGCTGACCTGCCTGTGGTACATCCGCGAGGTCGACCCGGCGACGCTGCTGCTCACCGGCCTGACCCGGGACGGCGTCTACCTCGTCGAGAACGGTGAGGTCACCGGTGAGGTGAACAACTTCCGGTTCAACGAGTCGCCGGTGGACCTGCTGGGCCGGGCCACGGAGGCCGGGCGTACGGAGAAGACGCTGCCCAGGGAGTGGGGCGACTGGTTCACCAGGGCGGCGATGCCCGCGCTGCGCGTCCCCGATTTCAATATGAGCTCTGTCAGCCAGGGCGTATAACCTCGTAGGCGTCGTAATCGGCTGTCACCCGACCGGCCGAAGATCATCGAGGAGACACGAGAACCGTGACGGACATCGTCGACGAGCTGAAGTGGCGCGGGCTGTTCGCCCAGTCCACTGACGAGGACGCTTTGCGCAAGGCGCTCGCGGACGGTCCCGTCACGTTCTATTGCGGTTTCGACCCGACCGCGCCGTCACTGCACGTGGGGCACCTGGTGCAGGTGCTCACCCTGCGCCGGCTCCAGCAGGCCGGTCACCGGCCGCTGGCACTGGTCGGCGGTGCCACGGGCCAGATCGGCGACCCGCGCCCGACCGCCGAGCGCACGCTGAACCCCCCGGAGACCGTCGCGGGCTGGGTCGAGCGGCTGCGCGGCCAGATCGAGCCGTTCCTGTCCTTCGAGGGCGAGAACGCGGCCACGATGGTCAACAACCTGGACTGGACCGCGGGGCTGTCCGCGATCGAGTTCCTGCGGGACGTCGGCAAGCACTTCCGCGTCAACAAGATGCTGACGAAGGACTCGGTCGCCCGGCGCCTCGAGTCCTCCGAGGGCATCAGCTACACGGAGTTCAGCTACCAGCTGCTCCAGGCGATGGACTTCCTCCAGCTCTACCGGCGCTACGGCTGCACGATGCAGCAGGGCGGCAGCGACCAGTGGGGCAACCTCACGGCCGGCCTGGACCTGCTGCACCGGCTGGAACCGGACGCCGTCGCCCACGCCTACGCCACGCCGCTGATGACGAAGGCCGACGGCACCAAGTTCGGCAAGACCGAGGGCGGCGCCGTCTGGCTCGACCCGGAGATGACGACGCCGTACGCGTTCTACCAGTTCTGGCTGAACACGGATGACCGGGACATCTCCGGCTACCTGCGGATCCTGTCCTTCAGGTCCCGTGAGGAGCTGGAGGAGCTGGAGCGGCAGACGGAGGAGCGTCCGCAGGCCCGCGCCGCGCAGCGCGCGCTGGCCGAGGAGCTGACGACGCTGGTGCACGGCGCGGACCAGACGGCCGCCGTGATCGCCGCGTCCAAGGCCCTCTTCGGCCAGGGCGAGCTGACCGAGCTGGACGACCGCACGCTGGCGGCGGCGCTCTCCGAGGTGCCGCACGTCAAGGTGACCGAGCCGGCCCCGGTGGTCGACCTGTTCGCCGAGGTCGGTCTGGTGCCGAGCAAGTCGGCCGCGCGGCGCACGGTGAAGGAGGGCGGCGCCTACGTGAACAACGTCAAGGTCACCGCCGAGGACGCCGTCCCCGCCAAGGAGGACCTGCTGCACGGGCGCTGGCTGGTGCTGCGCCGGGGCAAGAAGAACCTGGCGGCCGTGGAGGTCACGGCCGGCTGAGCCGACGGGCCGGTGCGGGGCGGTTTCCGGCGTGCGCCGGAGGCCGCCCCTTCGTCGTACGCCGGAAGACGCCTCGCCGTACGCCGTCGTCGCACGCCGTCATCGCCGTACACCGTCGTCGCCGCCGTATGTGCCGGGTCAGACCCGCTGCCGCTCGTGCTTCCTGCGCTGCATCGCGGTGTACAGCATCTCCGCGAACAGGACGACGACGATCGCCGCGCCCAGCTGGAAGATGTGCCGGCCCCAGTCGATGCCCCGTGTCTCCTCGATCCCGAAGCCCCGCGCGATGGCGTTGCCCACGACGGCGCCGATCATGCCGCAGATGGTGGCCAGCCACAGCGGGAGGTGCTGCTTGCCGGGGATCACCGCCTTGGCGATCAGGCCGAGCACGAATCCCACGATGATCGCCCACAACCAGCCCATGGCTGCCTCCTCGTACGGCTTGACGCGAGCAGTACGGCCAGTGTCGGCCGAGACGCGGTACGCCGCATGTCGGACATGCCGTACGCGCTACGGCGCAGACGGTGCGCCACGGGGCGGGGTGACCCGCTCTCGTGACCCGGCCGGGCGCGGCGTAACGTGGACATGTCCGGACCCGACGTCACGGAACGGGGCGGCGGCCGGTCAGGTACAGGGAAGGTCCGATGCGGGCGGATGGTGGAATGTGATGCGGAAGCAGCATGGTGGCGGCAGCGCCCAGGTGTTCCGGATCACCGGTGCCCGGACGGGCCTCCAGGAGGACGTACGGGGGCGGCAGCGCCGGTACGTGATCTCGATGGCCGTCCGTACGATCTCGGTCATCCTCGCGGCGACACTGTGGAACGTGGAGCGGCACGTCGCGATCGTGGCGCTGGTGCTCGGGGCGGTCCTGCCGTACATCGCGGTGGTGATCGCCAACGCCGGGCGCGAGAACGCGCCGTCCCTGCCGTCGACCTTCGTGACGACGCCGATGAAGCCGATGATCGCGCCGTCACGGACGAATGACGGTTCCGCGGAACCCGATGCGGAAGATGTGGCGTCACAGGCGGCACCGGGCGCACGAACGGAGCGGCCCGAGGGGTCGTGAAGACCGGGGCGCGAGCGCGGGCCGCGCGAAGCGGAAGGCACTTACCCGCCAAGCTCAAGAAAAGCTCAGATCAATCATGTTGTTCCGGTGCCGGGGGCGGGGTGACCCGTGACATACTTCGTACGCGCTCCGCATCCCCCGTCGGAGCGACGGACCGACGCCGGGCAGCTCCCCCCGTGGCTGCCCGGCGTCGCCTTTTTCGGGCGGGTTAGGGTCAGGGGTGTGATGCTCCCCGATCCCGAGACGCCGATCTGTTCCGCCAAGGGTTGCCGTGCGGCTGCCGCTTGGGTGCTCGCCTGGAACAACCCGAAGGTTCATACGCCCGAGCGGCGGAAGACGTGGCTTGCCTGCGAGGAGCATCGGGAGCATCTGTCCCAGTTCCTGGGGGTGCGGGGGTTCCTGAAGGAGGTTGTTCCTCTGGAGGAATGGGAAGCGCGAGGGGTTTGAGCGCCATCGGCGCAGGGGACGTGCGTGATTCCCGCGGCTGCGGCGCCGTTGTGGTTGATCACGCAGTTCCCCGCGCCCCTTTGGGGGGTTGCAGCTAGCCCCCGATGGCGGACATCGGCCTGTCCGGCTGGACGAAGGTCGGGTCGTCCAGGCCCGCTCCCGCCTTCTTGCCCCACATCGCCAGCTTCCAGATGCGGGCGATCTCCTCGTCGGGGGCGTCGGAGCGGAGGGCCGCGCGGAGGTCGGTCTCCTCGGTGGCGAACAGGCAGGTGCGTATCTGGCCGTCGGCCGTCAGGCGGGTGCGGTCGCAGGCCGCGCAGAAGGGGCGGGTGACGGAGGCGATGACGCCGACGCGGTGCGGGCCGCCGTCGACCAGCCAGCGCTCGGCCGGTGCGGAGCCGCGCGCCTCGTCGCCCTCGGGGGTCAGCTCGAAGCGGGTGCGCAGGGAGGCCAGGATGTCCCCGGCGGTGATCATGCCCTCGCGCTTCCAGCCGTGCTGGGCGTCCAGGGGCATCTGCTCGATGAAGCGCAGCTCGTAGTCGTGCTCCACGGCCCAGGCGAGGAGGTCGGGGGCCTCGTCGTCGTTGAGCCCCGGCATCAGGACCGAGTTGACCTTCACCGGGGTCAGGCCGGCCTCGCGGGCCGCGTGGAGGCCGTCGAGGACGTCCTGGTGGCGGTCGCGGCGGGTGAGGGTCTTGAAGACGTCCGGGCGGAGCGTGTCCAGGGAGACGTTGACCCGGTCCAGGCCCGCCTCCTTCAGGGCGGGCGCGATGCGCCTCAGCCCGATACCGTTGGTGGTGAGGGACATCTGCGGGCGGGGCTCCAGGGCGGCGACGCGCTCGACGATGCCGACCAGGCCGGGACGGAGCAGCGGCTCGCCGCCGGTGAAGCGGACCTCCTCGATACCGAGGGAGGTCACGGCGATGTCGACGAGGCGGACGATCTCGTCGTCGGTGAGCAGGTCGGGCTTGGCCAGCCACTGCAGCCCCTCCTCGGGCATGCAGTAGGTGCAGCGCAGATTGCACCGGTCGGTCAGCGAGACCCTCAGATCGGTGGCCACTCGGCCGTAGGTGTCGATGAGCACGTGGCCCCTCCCTCTACGCGAATCGCTCGTGCCCGGTACACGCATCACTCGTGCCCGGCTACCCGCGAGCCTACGTGACGCCACCGACAACCCACAGCGACCCGATGTGACGAGGGACGGACGGCCGCGTCACAGGGACCTACAGGGGTCCCTGTGACGCGGCCGTCGCGCGGTGTGCGGATCAGTGGACGGATCAGTGGGCGCCGGTGCCGGTCAGGGACCGGACCTCCAGCTCCGCGTACTTCTTGGCGTCGGGCTCCTCCTTCGACAGGACGGTGCCGAGCCAGCCCATCGCGAAACCGAACGGGATGGAGATGATGCCCGGGTTCTTCAGCGGGAACCAGGCGAAGTCGACGTCGGGGAACATCGCCTTGGGGTCGCCGGACACCACGGGCGAGAACAGCACCAGGCCGACGGCGACGACGAGACCGCCGTAGATCGACCACAGCGCGCCCTGGGTGGTGAACCGCTTCCAGAACAGGCTGTAGAGGATGGTCGGCAGGTTGGCGGAGGCGGCGACCGCGAAGGCCAGCGCGACCAGGCCGGCCACGTTCAGGTCGCGGGCGAGGGTGCCCAGCGCGATGGAGACGACGCCGATGAGGACGGTCGCCCAGCGGGCCGCCCTCATCTCCTCCTTCTCGGTGGCCTGCCCCTTGCGGATGACGTTGGCGTAGATGTCGTGCGCGAAGGAGGACGACGAGGCGAGGGTGAGTCCGGCGACCACGGCGAGGATCGTCGCGAAGGCGACCGCCGAGATGGTGGCGAGCAGGATCGCGCCCCAGGCCGAGTCGACGCCGCCCAGGTGCAGGGCGAGCAGCGGGGCCGCCGTGTTGCCGGACGGGTTGGACGCGATGATCTCGTCCTGGGAGATCAGCGCGGCGGCGCCGAAGCCGAGGGCGATGGTCATCAGGTAGAAGCCGCCGATGATGCCGATGGCCCAGTTCACGGACTTACGGGCGGCCTTGGCGTTGGGCACCGTGTAGAAGCGGATCAGGATGTGCGGCAGACCGGCGGTGCCGAGCACCAGGGCGATGCCGAGGGAGATGAAGTCCAGCTTGGTGGTGCCGTCGGCGCCGTACTGGAGGCCGGGCTCGAGGAAGGCGTCGCCCTTGCCGCTGTTCTCGGCGGCGCTGCCCAGCAGGTCGGAGATGTTGAAGTTGAACTTCAGCAGCACCAGGAAGGTGATGAGGATCGTGCCGCCGATGAGCAGCACGGCCTTGACCATCTGGACCCAGGTGGTGCCCTTCATGCCGCCGATGGAGACGTACACGATCATCAGGACGCCGACGAGGGCGACGATGAGGATCTTGCCGGCGTCGGAGGTGATGCCGAGCAGCAGCGAGACGAGGATGCCCGCGCCCGCCATCTGGGCCAGCAGGTAGAAGATCGACACGACGATGGTGGAGGTGCCGGCGGCGGTGCGCACCGGGCGCTGGCGCATGCGGTAGGCGAGGACGTCGCCCATGGTGTAGCGGCCGGAGTTCCGCAGCGGCTCGGCGACCAGCAGCAGTGCCACCAGCCAGGCGACCAGGAAGCCGATCGAGTACAGGAAGCCGTCGTAGCCGAAGAGGGCGATGGCGCCCGCGATACCGAGGAAGGAGGCGGCCGACATGTAGTCGCCGGAGACCGCGAGCCCGTTCTGGAAGGCGCTGAACTGACGTCCGCCCGCGTAGAAGTCGGCGGCGTCCTTGGTCTGCCGGCCCGCCCAGATGGTGATGCCGAGGGTCGCGAGGACGAACAGCACGAACAAGGTGATGATCAGCGCGCGGTGTTCGCTCGCCTCGCTCGCGGCGAGGGTGACATGGGTGATCGAGGGGCTCATGCGCCGCCCTCCATACGGGTCTTGATGGCCTCGGCCTTGGGGTCGAGCTCGGCGGCGGCGTGCCGGGAGTACCACCACGCGATGAGGAACGTGGTGACGAACTGCAGGACGCCGAAGACGAAGGCGACGTTGATGTTGCCGAACAGCTTCGCGCCCATGAAGTCGCCCGCGTAGTTGGAGAGCAGGACGTACAGCAGGTACCAGACGATGAAGGCGACGGTCAGCGGGAAGGCGAAGGAGCGGTAGGAGCGGCGCAGTTCACCGAACTCAGCGCTCTCCTGCACCTCGGTGAACTCCTCGGGGGTGGGGAGTTTGCGTTGTTCTGTCGAGGGGGGCGGTGCTTCGGCGGCCACGGGGTCTCCTCGCGGTGCGGTTCGGTTCGGGCGGGGACGAAAGGCGAGTGTCCTCGCGCTTCCTGCCCAAGGGCACGGCGCCACGCGAGGACCGGTTCAACTCCCCGCCGTTCTTTTCCCCGGGCGTTTTCCGAAGGCGTTTCCGGCAAAACATTGCTGGCCAGCGAGAGCGCGGGATAGCTTCACCCTGCACCACCCCGTCATGTACCTGCCCGAGCACCACCCGTGTTCTCGGGCCGGTTTCGTTTCCGGATGATGTGGAGACCCCATGGCTCATCTGCGTTCCAGACGCCGGCTCGCCCTCGCCGTGCCCGTCGTGCTGTCCCTGACCGCCTCGCTCGGTTTCCTCCCGGCGGCGGCCTCGGCGGCCCCCCGGGCGGTGTCGGCCGGGCAGGCGACGGACGCGCCCGCCCTGGCGTACGTCGTCAACACCAAGGCGGACCGCCGCACGATCGCGTCGGTGGAGCGGGCGATCGCCGCGGCCGGCGGGAAGGTCGTGGTCACGTACGACAGGATCGGCGTGATCGTCGTCCACTCGGCGAACCCGGACTTCGGTAAGGAGATCCGCGCGGCGCGCGGGGTCCAGTCCGCCGGCGCCACCCGCACCGCGCCGCTGACCGCGGCCGGGACGACGGACGAGGGCGCCGCCGACTTCGTGACGGCCGCCGAGGCCGCGCGGACGGAGGCCGCCTCCGCGCGGACCCCCGGCAGCGAGCCGCTCGAGGCCGACCAGTGGGACCTGCGGGCGATCGGCGCCGACGAGGCCGCGAAGATCGACGACGGCAGCCGCGGGGTGACCGTCGCCGTCATCGACACCGGCGTCGACGACACCCACCCGGACCTCGCCCCGAACTTCTCCGCCTCCCAGTCGGCCAACTGCGTCGGCGGCAAGGCGGACACCGGCGAGGGCGCCTGGCGGCCGTACACGGCCGACGACTACCACGGCACCCATGTGGCCGGTGAGATCGCCGCGGCCCGCAACGGCGTCGGCGTCGCCGGTGTCGCGCCCGGCGTGAAGGTGGCCGGCATCAAGGTCAGCGACCCGGACAACGGCCTCTTCTACCCGGAGAACGTCGTCTGCGCGTTCGTGTTCGCCGCCGACCACGGCGTGGAGATCACGAACAACAGCTACTACGTCGACCCGTGGCTCTACAACTGCATGGACGACCCGGACCAGAAGGCGATCGTCGACGCGGTCAACCGGGCCCAGCTGTACGCGCAGAAGAAGGGCACGCTGCACCTCGCCTCGGCCGGCAACTCCAACCACGACCTGGCCTCCGACGCGATCGTCGACGACTCCAGCCCCGACGACTCCACGCCGGTGACGCGCACCATCGACCCGAGCGAGTGCTTCGACGTGCCGACCCAGCTTCCGGGCATCGTCACCGTCAGCGCGACGGGCGTGCAGAACCTCAAGTCGTACTACTCCACGTACGGCAAGGGCGTCATCGACGTCGCCGCGCCGGGCGGCGACCGCCGCTACCAGCTTCCGGACACTCCGTCGAAGGACGGCCGCATCCTGTCCACCATGCCGAACGGCGAGTACGCCTGGCTGCAGGGCACCTCGATGGCCTCCCCGCACGCCGCCGGTGTCGCCGCGCTGCTGAAGTCCAAGCACCCGTGGGCCTCTCCCGCCCAGCTGCAGGCGCTGCTGAAGTCCCAGGCGAACAACCCGGGCTGTCCCGAGTCCTACGACCAGGACGGCGACGGCGCGCAGGACGCGACCTGCGAGGGCGGCCACCGGGTCAACGGCTTCTACGGCTTCGGCATCGTCGACGCGCTGCGCGCCGTCAAGTGACCCGCGCCGTCCCGCACTTCCCGCCCGTCCGTCCGACCGCACCCGTGAACGATCTGGAGACTTCATGACCGCGTCCCACCCGCGTCACCGCCGCGCGCTCGCCATCCCGGCCGGGATGGCCATGGCGACGGCACTCGCCTTCCTGCCGAACACCGCGGCCACGGCCGCCCCGGCCGCCGAGCAGCCGGCCGCGGCCTCCGCCGACGCGACCCCGCTCAGCTACGTGGTCAACGTCAAGGGCGGACACGGTACGTCGGCGCACGTGAAGAAGGCGATCGGCAAGGCCGGCGGGACGATCGTGACGTCGTACGACAAGATCGGCGTCATCGTCGTCCACTCCTCGAACGCCGACTTCGCGAAGACCATCCGCACGGTGCGCGGAGTGCAGTCGGCCGGTGCCACCCGCACCGCGCCGCTGCCGTCGGCGGCCACCACGGACATGGGCACCCCGAAGGCGCTCAGCGCCTCCGAGATCGCCCGGGCCGAGTCGGCGGCGGCCGAGGGCCAGGACCCGCTCCAGGGCCTGCAGTGGGACCTGCCCGCCATCAAGGCGGACAAGGCGCACGAGAAGTCCCTGGGCAGCTCCGAGGTGACCGTCGCCGTCATCGACACCGGCGTGGACGACACCCACCCGGACATCGCGCCCAACTTCGACCGGGACGCGTCGGTCAACTGCGTGTCGGGCAAGCCGGACACCAGCGACGGCGCCTGGCGGCCGAGCGCGGAGGAGAGCCCGCACGGCACGCATGTCGCCGGTGAGATCGCCGCCGCGAAGAACGGCGTCGGCATGACCGGTGTCGCGCCCGGCGTGAAGGTGTCGGGCATCAAGGTGTCCAACCCGGACGGCTTCTTCTACACCGAGGCCGTGGTGTGCGGCTTCGTGTGGGCGGCCGAGCACGGGGTCGACGTCACCAACAACAGCTATTACACCGACCCCTGGTACTTCAACTGCACGGACGACCCGGACCAGAAGGCGCTCGTCGAGGCCGTCACCCGGGCGTCGCGGTACGCGGAGCGCAAGGGCGCGGTGAACGTGGCCGCGGCCGGCAACGAGAACTACGACCTCGCGTCCGACGAGATCACCGACCCGGTCTCCCCGAACGACTCCACCCCGTCGGACCGGGTGATCGACCCGTCCGAGTGCTACGACATCCCGACCCAGCTCCCGGGTGTGGTGACGGTCGCGGCGACCGGCGCGAAGGGGCTGAAGTCGTCGTTCTCCAACTACGGCCGGGGGGTCGTCGACATCGCCGCGCCCGGCGGTGACTCGACGAGGTACCAGACGCCCGAGCCGCCCGCCACCAGCGGTCTGATCCTGGGCACGCTGCCCGGCGGGTCGTGGGGCTACATGGCGGGTACGTCGATGGCGTCCCCGCACGTCGCGGGCGTCGCCGCGCTGATCAAGTCGACGCACCCGCACGCCTCGCCGGCGCTGGTCAAGGCCCTGCTGTACGCGCAGGCCGACGCCACCGCGTGCACGGACCCGTACGACATCGACGGCGACGGCAAGGTCGACGCGGTGTGCGAGGGGCCGAAGAACCGCAACGGCTTCTACGGCTGGGGCATAGCCGACGCGCTGGACGCGGTGACGCGGTAGTCGTCAGCCCTCCGGGAGCTGTGTGAGGTGAGAGGGGCCGGGCGGTTGCGCCCGGCCCCTCTCGCGGCATAGTGCGGTCATGACCTGTCTCGACTCCGTGTGGTCCGCCCTGGGCGGCGATCCCGCCCTCCTCCCGCGCGTGTCGGCCGTCGAACGGCCCGGTGCGCCGGCCGCCCGGCTGCCGGTACGGGAACTGGCGCGCGCCTGTGTGGGCGCGTGCGCGCTGGCCGCCGCCGAGCTGGGGGCGCGGCGGACGGGCGGCGGCGAGGTGCCGGCGGTGCGGGTGGACGACGGGGCGGTGGCCACGGCGTTCGTCAGCGAGCGGCACCTGCTGGTCGACGGACGGGCCCCGGAGACGTTCGCGCCGCTGTCGCGGTTCTGGCGCACGGCCGACGGGTGGGTGCGCACGCACGCCAACTATCCGCACCACCGGGCCCGGCTGCTGGCCGCGCTGGGCGTGCCGGAGGACCCGGACGCGGTGGCGGCGGCGCTCGCGGAGCGCTCCGCGCGGGAGGTCGAGGAGGCGGTGTACGCGGCCGGGGGGCTTGCCGTCGCCCTGCGGACGCCCGAGGAGTGGGCGGCGCACGCGCAGGGCGTGGAAGTGGCCGGGCGCCCCCTGGTGGAGCGTGAGCGGCTGGACTCTGCCCCCGCGCGGGTGCTCGCTCCGGTGGGACGGGATCCGCTGCTGCCCGCGGCGGGGCTGCGGGTGCTGGATCTCACGCGGGTGATCGCGGGGCCGGTCGCCACCCGTACGCTCGCGCTGCTGGGTGCGGACGTGTTGCGCGTGGACGCGCCGGGGTTGCCCGAGATCGCCGACCAGCACGCCGACACGGGGTTCGGGAAGCGGTCGGCGTTGCTGGATCTCTCGGTCGGCCGGGAGGTGTTCGAGGAGTTGCTCGCGGCGGCGGACGTGGTGGTGACGGGGTACCGGCCGGGGGCCCTGGACCGTTTCGGGCTGACACCTCGGGCGCTGGCGGAGCGGCGGCCGGGGGTGGTGGTGGCGCAGTTGTCGGCGTGGGGGGCGTACGGGCCGTGGGGGGATCGACGGGGGTTCGACAGTCTGGTGCAGGTGGCGACGGGGGTCGCGGTGGTCGAAGGTTCTTCGGCGGGGCGGCCGGGGGTGCTGCCTGCGCAGGCGCTCGATCACGGCACGGGGTATTTGCTGGCGGCGGGGGTGTTGCGGGCGATCGGTGAGCAGGTGGAGGGGGGTGGGAGCAGGGTGGTGCGGGTGGCGTTGGCGCGGACGGCCGGGTGGTTGCTGGAGGGGCCCCGAAGCGACGGGACTTCCGCCGATGTACCCGTGGCTCAGTGGCTCGCGGAGCGGGACAGCCCGCTGGGGAGGCTGCGGTACGCCCTGTCGCCGGTGGTGTTCGAGGGTGGGCCGCGTGACTGGGCGCGGGCGCCGGGGTGTTGGGGAGCCGATTCGGCTCGGTGGGTCTGAGGGACCGCGCGGGGTTTCACTCGCCGGCGCCGGCAGGGTGCCGCCGCGCCCACCCGTGCCGCCCCAGCGGCACGACTGCCCGCGGCTGGGGGTGGGCGCAAACCCAGCGGCACGGCTGCCCGCAGTTGGAGCGGCGCGACTGCCCGCGGCTGAGGCGGCACGGCTGCCCGCGGCTGAGGCGGCGCGGCTGAGGCGGCGCGGCTGAGGCGGCGCGGCTGCCCGCGGCTGAGGCGGCGCGGCTGAGGCGGCGCGGCTGCCCGCGGCTGAGGCGGCGCGGCTGCCCGCGGCTGAGGCGGCGCGGCTGCCCGCGGCTGGGGGTGGGCGCAGGCCCAGTGGTACGGCTGCTCGCAGTCGGGGGTGCGGACTTGCCCGCTTCTGTGGGGCCTTGTGAAGATCCTGGGGTGAGTTTGATGAGAACCAGGGTCGGGGCGGATGGTGCGCGAAGGAGCGGGCGGGGGCGGGCCGTTGCCGTGCTCGTGCTGGTGGGGCTCGGGGTGGTGATACCGCTGTTCGGGCCGGCGCCCGCGTTGCGGGGGACCGGGGAGGCCGATGCGCCCGGTACCGGGGGGATCGGCCTGTTGCGGGCGGTGTTGTTCGCGGCGTTGTCCATACCCGTCGGCGAGTTGTTCGTGCGGCGGCTGGCGCGTTCCGTGCCCGGTGCTCTGCCCGCCGTGCCGCGCAGTTGGTCGACCGTGGCGAACTCCGTCGGCTTCCTGGCCGCCCTCGGACTGGCCTCCGTGGTGGCCACCGGCAACCTGGTGCCCGGCGGCCCCGCCGACATCGACGTCGGCGGTCTCTACGGCTCCAGGGACGGCAAGCTCGCCCTCCTGGAGGTCAACGCCTTCCTCGCGGCGGCCCTGTGCGCGGCGTCCGGCCGTCCCGGCACCCAGGTGTGGCCGCTGGCCGCGGTGATGGTCGCGGAGGCGCTGCGCGCGCATCCGGCGACCGAGTACAGCCCGCTCGTCGGCTCCGGGCTGACCCTGGTGCACCTGGTCTGCGCGTCGCTCTGGGTGGGCGGCCTGCTGCACGCGCTGCGCACCCTGCGGCTGTGGCGGGGAGCGGAGGCGGGCGCCGCGCTGCTGGGGCGCTACGCGCGCGTGGCGGCCGTTCTGCTCGTCGCCGTCACCGCGACGGGCGTGTGCAGTTCGCTGCGGCGGATGCCGCCGGAGACGATCGTGGAGCAGTTGACGGACACGGCGTACGGGCGGGTCCTGCTCGCCAAGGTGGTCCTGATGGCCGGGGTCGCCGTCCTCGCCCTGTGGGCCCGGATCCGGCTGGCCCGCGCGGAGGATCCGCTGACCGCCTGCTCCCCCGCGCGGGCGGAGGTGTACGCGCTCGGTGTGGTGGTCGCGGTGTCGGGGCTGCTGACGGCGCTTCCGGTGCCGATCCGCTGGTGAACGGGGGTTCGCGGCCCGTACGGACATTCCCGGCGTCCGAAGGTGCGGGCCCGCGCGGGGGACCTGACGGACGGCGGTGTCGGTCCCGGCCCGTATCCTCGTGAACCATGCTCGATGACCTCACGACCGCAGCGTCCTCCCCCACCGTGTGGCCGGCCGCGTATCCGCAGGGGTACGCGGTCGTCGACGTGGAGACCACGGGGCTGGCCCGGGACGACCGCATCATCTCCGCGGCCGTCTACCGGCTGGACGCGCGCGGCGAGGTCGAGGACCACTGGTACACGGTGGTCAATCCGGAGCGGGACCCGGGCCCGGTGTGGATACACGGCCTGACGAGCGACGTGCTGGAGGAGGCGCCCCTCTTCCGGGACATCGCCGCGGAGTTCGCGACCCGGCTGGAGGGCCGGGTGCTGGTCGCGCACAACGCGGTCTTCGACTGGCAGATGATCGCCCGGGAGTACGCCCGCGCGCGCGGCGAGGCTCCGGTGAAGCAGCGGCTGTGCACCATCGCCCTCTCCAAGGAGCTGAGGCTTCCGCTGCCCAACCACAAGCTGGAGTCGCTCGCCGCGCACTTCGGTGTCGTACAGGAGCGGGCGCACCACGCGCTGGACGACGCGCGGGTGCTGGCGGAGGCGTTCCGGCCCAGTCTGCGGGCCGCGGCGGCGGGCGGCGTGCGGTTGCCGCTGCACGAGTGCCTGCCGCTGACCGAGTGGACGGACCGTCCCCGCACCGGGCAGCAGGCGAGTCCCGGCGGCTACCGGCCGACCGGTTGGCGTCCGTCCCGCAAGCGGCCCGCGTGCCCGTACCCCAACCCCGGGCGGTACGAGCCGGGCGGGCGGCTCAAGCAGGGCATGCGGGTGGCGTTCTCCGGGGACACCTCGGTCGAGCGGGACCTGCTGGAGGACCGCGCGACGGAGGCGGGCCTGCATGTCGCCGGCAGCCTGTCCCGGCTCACCAGCCTCCTCGTCACCAACGACCCGGACTCGGGCACGTCCAAGGTGGTCAAGGCGCGGCAGTACGGCACCCCGGTCGTCGACGAGGCCGCGTTCGGCCAGCTCCTCGGGGACGTCGAAGCCGCGCCGGAAGGCTGACCGGGGCGCCGGAGCCGACCGTGCGTCAGCGGACCGTCGTCCGGAAGGTGCTCCGAGCGGTGCTCGTTCACCCGGCCGGGAGCCGGGGAGGCGGGTTCGGTCCCGCACGGGTGGGGCCGGTGTTCCACACCGCCTTCTACGCCGGTGATCCAACCTTGTCGACAATGCCCGCCTTGCCCTCGGCGCGGGCGCAGTGGGCACCGCAGTACCAGTGACCGTCGGCCTCGACGCCCTGACCGATGATCTGCACCCGGCAGTGCTCGCAGATGGGGGCCATGCGGTGAATCGCACAGGCGAACGAATCGAAGACGTGGCGAGCGCCGTCCCGGGTCTCCACGGTGAACGCCAGCGCGTAATCGTTCCCACACACTTCGCAACGTGTCATAAGCAGCATGGTCAGCCGCCGGGAAGGTGCCCGCAAGCCGACGGCGCCGCATCGGCCGCGTGTGGTACCGGGCCGGCGTGGCCGTCATTTCGGGGGTCTCGCCCCTCCGGGCCTCGGTGAGGACCGGAGGGGCGAGGCGCCCACCGCGTCCGCGCGGAGGGAAAGGCGGGGACCGTAGACCGGGTGTGAACGGACGTACCCGCCTCAATGCACCCCGCGACCGAGTTGTACGGTCGTGGGGTGTACCGCTTCTTGTTGTCCCGCCAATGGGTGATCATCACACTGGTCGCCCTGCTCCTCATCCCCACGATGGTCTGGCTGGGCTTCTGGCAGATGGACCGCTACGGCGAGCGCGACGCCCGGAACCGGCTGGTCGCCGACGCGCTGGCCGCCGATCCGGTGCCGGTGGAGCGGCTCGCCGCGCCGGGGGACGCCGTGACCCGCGCGGAGCGGTACCGCACCGTGACCGCCAAGGGGCGCTTCGACACCGACGACGAGGTCGTCGTCCGCCGCCGCACCAACGCCGACGACCGGGTCGGCTTCCACGTCCTGACCCCCTTCGTCCTCGACGACGGCAAGGTCCTGCTGGTCAACCGGGGCTGGATCCCCGCGGAGGCGGGCCAGACCGCGTTCCCCGAGGTCCCCGCGCCGCCGCGCGGCGAGATCACGATCAAGGGCCGGCTGATGCCGGACGAGACGACCGAGGCGAGCGGCATCAAGGACCTCCAGGGGCTGCCGGACCGGCAGATCATGCTGATCAACAGCGAGCAGGAGGCGGAGCGCCTCGGTGCCCAGGTGCTCGGCGGCTATGTGGCGCAGACGGCGCCCGAGCCGAAGGACGGCACCCCGGAGCGGCTCGGGAACCCCGGCAAGGAGAACTCCGCGCTGAACTACGCGTACGCCGTCCAGTGGTGGCTGTTCGCCGCGGCCGTGCCGGTCGGCTGGTTCGTGCTGGTCCGCCGCGAGGCCCGGGAGCGGGCCCGCGCGGCGGCCGAGGAGACGGACGCCGAGGAGACGGAACCGGCGACGGTGTAGCGGCCCCGCCGGGGACACGCGCCGTGGCCGGGAACGGCCGGCCGGTGCCGTGGCCCGCGCTCCTCCCCCGGTTCGGGCGGCCCGTGCGGGAGTGACGCGGCGTACCGGACGGGAGCGAACACCCCGTGGGACGCGGACGGCGTCCCCGGGCCCCGGTGTCATCTTCTCCGGCGCCGGCGCCGGCGCGGCGGCGGCCGACGGTCCGTCACTCCCCCGGCCACACCCCTGATTGCCGCCCCCGATGGCCGGGAACCCGCACCCCGTGCACCGTATCGAGGACTACGCGCTCATCGGCGACGAACAGACCGCTGCCCTGGTGGGCGCGGACGGCTCGGTCGACTGGCTCTGCCTGCCCCGCTTCGACTCGGCGGCCTGCTTCGCGCGGCTGCTCGGGGACGAGAGCAACGGGCACTGGCGCATCGCCCCCGCCGGTGCGGACCGGTGCGCCCGCCGCTCCTACCGCGAGGACACCCTGGTCCTGGACACCGAGTGGGAGACCCCCGAGGGAGCGGTGCTGGTCACCGACCTGATGCCGCAGCGCCACCGCGCGCCGGACCTGGTGCGGATCGTGCAGGGCGTACGGGGTGAGGTGACCGTGCGCAGCACGCTGCGGCTGCGCTTCGACTACGGCTCGGTCGTGCCGTGGGTGCGCAAGGCGGACGGCCACCGGGTGGCGGTGGCCGGGCCGGACTCGGCGTGGCTGCGCAGCGTCCCGGAGGTGGAGACCTGGGGCGAGGACCTGGGCACCGTCTCGGAGTTCACGGTGCGGGAGGGCGAACGGGTCGCGTTCGTGCTCACCTGGCACCCCTCCCACGAGCCGCGGCCCCCGCTGGTCGACCCGTACTCCTCGCTGCGGCACAGTGTGAAGGACTGGCGCGCCTGGGCGGCGCGGTGCCGTTACGACGGCCCGCACCGGGACGCGGTCGTCCGGTCGCTGATCACCCTCAAGGCGCTCACCTACCGTCCCACCGGCGGTATCGTCGCCGCGCCCACCACCTCGCTGCCGGAGGAGCCGGGCGGGGTGCGCAACTGGGACTACCGCTTCTGCTGGCTGCGCGACTCCACCCTGACCCTGAACGCGCTGCTGGCCGCCGGGTACCAGGACGAGGCGGAGGCCTGGCGCAACTGGCTGCTCCGCGCGGTCGCGGGCGATCCGGCGGACCTGCAGATCATGTACGGGCTCGCGGGTGAGCGGCGGCTGCCGGAGTTCGAACTGCCGTGGCTGTCCGGTTTCGACGGCGCCGCGCCCGTACGGATCGGCAACGACGCCGTGACCCAGCTCCAGCTCGACGTGTACGGCGAGGTGATGGACTCCCTTGCGCTGGCGCGGAGTTCGGGGCTGTCCGCGCAGCCGGACGTGTGGGCGTTGCAGTCGGTGCTGATGGACTTCCTGCGCACGGCGTGGCGGCAGCCGGACGAGGGGCTGTGGGAGGTGCGCGGCGGCCGGCGCCACTTCGTGCACTCCAAGGTGATGGTGTGGGTGGCCGCCGACCGCGCGGTGCGCGCGCTGGAGGCCGACCAGGGGCTGGACGGGGACCTGGACGGCTGGCGGGAGCTGCGCGACGAGGTGCACCGGGAGGTGTGCGAGAAGGGCTACGACCCCGCGCGGAACACGTTCACGCAGTCGTACGGCTCGCGCGAACTCGACGCCGCGCTGCTGCTGATCCCCCGGGTGGGTTTCCTGCCGCCCGACGATCCCCGGGTGCTCGGCACCATCGAGGCGGTCCGCGCGGAGCTGGGGCAGGACGGGTTCGTACGCCGCTACACGCCGGACGCGACGGCCGTCGACGGGCTGCCCGGTGGGGAGGGCACGTTCCTGGTCTGTTCGTTCTGGCTCGCGGACGCCCTGCACATGACCGGCAGGACGAAGGAGGCGCGCGCGCTGTTCGAGCGGCTGATGGGGCTCGCCAACGACGTGGGTCTGCTGGCGGAGGAGTACGACCCGGCGGGCGGGCGGCTGCTGGGCAACTTCCCGCAGGCGTTCAGCCACATCGGCCTGGTGAACACCGCTCTCGCCCTGTTCGGGGACGAGGGGGCAGGATAGGACCATGGATCTTGGACTGAAGGACCGGGTGTACGTCGTCACCGGGGCGACCCGCGGGCTGGGCAACGCCTCCGCGCGGGAGCTCGTCGCCGACGGCGCGAAGGTGGTCGTCACGGGGCGGGAGGAGGAGTCCGTCGCCGAGGCGGCGTCCGCGCTGGGGCCGGACGCGGTCGGGATGGCCGTCGACAACGCCGACCCCGAGGCGCCGGCGCGGCTGATCGCCACCGCGCGGGAGCGGTTCGGGCGCTTCGACGGCATCCTCGTCAGCGTGGGCGGGCCGCCGCCGGGGTTCGTCGCCGACACCACCGACGAACAGTGGCGGACGGCGTTCGAGTCGGTGTTCCTGGGGGCGGTGCGGATGGCGCGGGCGGCCGCGGCGGAGCTGGGTGAGGGGGGTGTCATCGGGTTCGTGCTGTCGGGGTCGGTGCACGAGCCGATTCCCGGGCTGACCATCTCCAACGGGCTGCGGCCGGGGCTGGCCGGGTTCGCGAAGTCGCTGGCGGACGAGTTGGGGCCGCGGGGGATCCGGGTGGTGGGGCTGCTGCCGGGGCGTATCGATACGGACCGGGTGCGGGAGTTGGACTCGTTGTCGGCGGATCCGGAGGCTACGCGGCGGGCTGCGGAGTCTCGCATTCCGTTGCGGCGGTACGGGACGCCGGGGGAATTCGGCCGTACGGCCGCGTTTTTGTTGTCGCCGGCGGCGTCTTACCTGTCCGGGGTGATGGTGCCGGTGGACGGTGGTTTCCGGCACGGGTTCTGACGCGCCTGTTGATGGGTGCGCCGCGTTGGGGCGGGGCGGGGGTGATCGCGCGGCCCGGCGTTTACGGGGTGCCGTCGCGCCCACCCGTGCCGCTGGGGGCACCTCCCAGGCCCTTAAGGCACTGGGGGAGGCACGACTGCCCGCGGCTGACACGGCATGCGGCTGCCCGCGGGGGCGCCGTCAGGTGACTCGTCCTGGGCGGTGTTTCACGGCTTGCAGGCGGGCCTCGGTGGGGAGGGTGGGGTGGCCTGTGGCGGTTCGGACGTGGGTGAGGGGGCCCTTCGTCAGGGCTTGCAGGGCTGTCGCCGGGTCGATGTGGGGTTGTAGGTGGAGGAGTACACGGGTCTTAGGGGCGTTTCTGTGGCCGGTGAGGAGAACACGGGCCCGGTATACGCCGTCCAGGTGACTCGCCTCCTCCGCGAGGGCCTGTTCCAGGGCCCTTCCGCGCAGTGACGCGCCCTCGTCGTCGCCGGTGTCGAGCAGCACCTCGGCCAGCCGGCGCCGGCGCAGCACCGCGATCAGCCACCACAGGGAGAGCAGGACCAGGACGGCGAGAACGGCGATGACGACCGGCCACCACCAGCCCTCGTCCCGCCACCGGGTCCGCTCGGCCTCGTCCAGCAGCACGTCGTGCCGCCCGTCGTGCAGCCACCAGGAGGGCGCCGGCGCCCCCAGCCCGATCGCCAGCACGGACCCGCCGAGGACGACCAGCACCAACCCCACGATCCCGAGCAGCACCCGGTTGACGCCCTTGAGCATCTCTACCGCCCCTTCCGGCCGGGCCGCCGTACGCGCAGCGACAGCGAGAGCGGCCGGGCCAGGCCGAGGCCCGCCACGGCGGCCTCGAGCGCCGCGGTCAAGTCGGCCCGTACGTCGTCCGGTTCACGGAAGTGCGACACCGCGCGGACGTCCGCGCGGGCGCGTTTCACCCTGACCCGCACCGACCGCACGCCGGCCACCCCCAGGGCCCGGTCCCGCAGCACCGTCGCGGCGGCGTCCCGGTGCAGTGCCGCGCGGACGCCGGGATCCACGGGGCGCATCGGGAGCAGGGCGCGCAGGCCGGGCGTCAGGGCGAGCAGCAGCAGCCAGAGTCCGAGGGCGGTGGCGACGCCGGCGCCGGTCAGCACCCAGATGTCGTCCAGGGGCCGTTCGGCGAGCTGCCGGGCCAGTTCCCGGCGCCAGCCCAGCGCGGCACGGTGGGCCCGCACCGCGACGACGTCGTACAGGAACGCGCCCGTGACCACCAGGGCCAGCAGCGCGACCAGGCCCGCGGGGACCCGGCGGGCCGACCAGAAGCGCCGGTGCCCGCCGGGGCCGCCGGGTGCCTCCGCGGGCGGCGGGTCCTTCTCCAGGACCGTGCCTTCGGGTCCGCTCATCACGCCCTCCTCCGGGCCGCTTCGGGCGCGGCCGTCAGGTGCAGTCGTTCGACCAGGACGACGACCTCCGGTACGTGCATCCCCGCCAGGGCGCGCACCCGGTCGACCACCTGGCGCCGCACCCGCGCGCACCGGCCGCCGATGTCGCCGGGGTAGCCGAGTTCGATGTGCACCCGGACCCGGGCGGCCTCGTGGCGCACCACCACCGTGGCGTGCGGCGGGGCGGCGTCCGGCGGCAGGGGGCCGACCGCCTCGCGGGCCGCCTGCGAGGCGATCTTCGCGACCACCCGGTCGGCGATCCTGGTCGCCCCGCGCTCACCCGGCGCGACGGCGGCCGGGCCCCGGCCGGACTCGACGACCGTGCTCACCGCCGTCATCGCCGCCGTTCGTCACGGGAACGGAAGAAGTCACCGAGCTCCAGGTCCCCCTCGAGGAACCGCCCGACGACGAACCCGACGGCGCCCAGGGCCGCCACCAGCAGAAACGCCCCGAATCCGCCGAAGTATCCGGCGAAGCCCAACGCCATGCCGGCGATCATGCCGACCACGGCCATGTTCATGGTGTGCTCCTCCGCTCACCGAGCCTCACTGAAGGCGGGTCTCCGGTTCCTCTTCCTCCTCCTCGGGCAGTTTCACGTCGCTCACCGCGATGTTGACCTCGACCACCTCCAGACCGGTCATCCGCTCGATCGCCGCGATGACGTTCTCCCTTACGGCCTTGGCGACGTCGGTGATGGACACGCCGTAGTCGACGACGATCTCCAGGTCGAGCGCGGTCTGCGACTCACCGACCTCGACCTTCACGCCGCGCGTCACCGCCTTCGAACCGCCGGGCACCCGGTCGCGTACGGCGCCGAAGGTCCGTGACAGACCGCTGCCCATGGCGTGCACACCGAGCACGTCCCGCGCGGCCAGCCCCGCGATCTTCTCCACGACACCGTCGGCGATGGTGGTGCGGCCACGTGTCGCCGGGTCACCGCCGCCGCGCCGGGTTCCCTGGCCCTTGCGGGGGGTGGTCTCCAAGAGGTTCTTCTCCGGGTCGGAGGCCCGTCCCGGGCCTCCCTCGGTCATGTCGGTCATCGCCGTACGTCCTTTCGGTCGTCCTCCACCGACCACGGTATGCGTGGTTGCCCGGTACCGCGCCAGGGATGCGTCAGGCTGGAGGAATGACAGCGGACCGGTGGGCTTGGGCGGTGCGGCAGCAGGTGGGGCTGGGCAGGATCCTGGCCCTGGGAGGACCGCGCGACGGCGCGTGGATCGCGGAGCGGGCGGCGGAGGCGGTGCTGCGGCGCGCGGTGGTAAGGGACGCTCCGGGCGTACGCCTGGACGGTGTGCGGATCGGGCTCGCCGATCCGGCGGGGGTGACGGGTGAGCCGGTCGTGCCGCCTCCGCCGGGGGCGGTGCCGCCGGGGGTGTTGCGGCTGACCGTCGAGTTCGCGGCCGCTGCGGCGCGGCCGGTGCCGGTGACTGCGTCGCTTCTGCGGGGGGTGTTGGCGGAAGTGGCGGTGGAGCGGGTCGGGTTGGCCGTCGGGGAGGTGGATCTGCGGATGGTGGAGTTGTTGGATGCGGAGGCTGAGGCTGAGGCTGGGCCTGAGCCGGGGGCTGAGCCGGGGGCTGTGCCAGGGGCTGTGCCGGGGGCTGTGCCGGGGCGGGAGGCGGGGTCCGAGCCGTCGTCGGACGGCGACTCCGAGGTGGGGCGTGTCGCTGCGGCGGCGCTCTCGGTGGCGGGGGTGAGTCGGCTGACGGGGGTGCTGGGGCGGTCGGTTCACCTGACCGAGCACCGGGGGGACACCGTCCTGTCTCGTCGCCACGCGCGCGTGGACCTTGCGGTCGCGGCGGACGTCCGCCCTCTGGATGTGGCCCGGAGGGTCCGTTCGGCGGTGGCCGAATCGCTGCCGGATCGTCCCACCGTGGGTGTACTGATCACGGCGGTCGACTGACCGTGGGGAGGTCGCGCGGCCCGGAGCCTTGCGGGGTGCCCCGCGCGAGTGCGGGCCGGGGGTATTCGCGCGGCCAGGTCGCTCACGGGGTGCCGTCGCGCCCACCCGTGCCGCCCCAGCGGCACGACTGCCCGCGGAAACGCGACATGCGACCGCCCGCGGAAACGCGGCACGCGGCAGCCCGCGGAAACGCGGCACGCGGCAGCCCGCGGGAACGGTGTGGCGGCAGCCCGCGGGAGCGGTGTGGCGGCAGCCCGCGGGCGGGGGGAGGGGGGTGGGTTATTCGCCGAGGCCGGCCAGGTCTCGTAGGCGGCGGGACTGGGCTGCTCGTTCGGCGGTGCGTTGGGCGTCGTAGGTGCGGGTCTGGGCGCCTCGGAGCAGGGTCTTGGTCTCGATGACCGCGTCGCGGGGGGCGGCCAGCAGGGCCGCGGCGAGGTCCTGGGTCGCCGCGTCCAGGTCGCTCGCGGGTACGGCGAGGTTGGCCAGGCCGGTGGTCACGGACTCCTCGGCCGTGACGAAGCGCCCGGTCGCGCAGATCTCCAGCGCGCGGGCGTAGCCGACGAGGCCGACCAGGGGGTGCGTCCCGGTCAGGTCGGGGACGAGACCCAGGCTGGTCTCGCGCATGGCGAACTGCACGTCGTCCGCGACGACGCGCAGGTCACAGGCGAGGGCGAGCTGGAACCCGGCCCCGATGGCGTGTCCCTGGACAGCCGCGATCGACACGATGTCGCCGCGCCGCCACCAGGTGAACGCCTCCTGGTACTCGGCGATGGTCGCGTCCAGCGCGGCGTCGTCGCGACGCGCCAGGTCGACGAACGACGGCTCGCCCTCGATCCCCTCGGGCGTGAACATCTGCCGGTCGAGCCCGGCGGAGAAGGACTTGCCCTCCCCGCGCAGCACCACGACCCGGACGGAGCCGGGCAGCAGCCGGCCCGCCTCGGTCAGCGCCCGCCACAGAGCCGGGCTCTGTACGTTGCGCTTGGCCGGGTTGGTCAGCGTCACCGTGGCGATCGCGTCGTCGACGGTGAGCCGTACGCCGTCCTTGTCGAGTACGGGACCGAGGTCCTGGGCGGACGAAGCCATGGGGCGCCTCCGATGGGTGCGGTCGACCTAAGTGACTGCACAGTAACCACCCGGCCGGTCAGTCGGCCGACCGGGTGGTCACCATCGGGTTCCCGGGGCGCCCGGGGTCAGGCCGAAGGGGCCCTTTTGCCCCGTGTCGCCCCGCCACGCCCTCGCAGCGTGACGCCCGATTCGCTGAGCATGCGGTGCACGAAGCCATACGAGCGGCCGGTCTCCTCGGCCAACGCCCGGATGCTCGCACCGGCGTCGTACTTCTTCTTCAGGTCTGCCGCGAGCTTGTCGCGCGCGGCGCCGGTCACCCGGCTGCCCTTCTTCAGAGTCTCGGCCACCCGTGCCTCCTCATGGGAAGTGCGCTCTGGTCTCCTCATGATCACCCCTCCGGGCCTTCATGGCCACCCATTCGGCAAGGTCGATGAGACAAGGTTGTGACGACAGGAGCGCATCCCCACATACGGAATGAGAGATTCCGCGATGTGCGGGCGGTACCTCCGAACGGGTTCTTCCGTGAAATGCCAGGTCAGAAAGGCGCGACGGCCGAGCCCCGGTTCACCGGGAGCTCGGCCGCGAAATCCGTGTAGGACACACCTCGGGATGAGGAGATCTCACACGAATGATGGATCACCGATGGGCCGAATGATCCATACGCAGTGGATCACACCTTCGGTCAACCCCGGCTGACCCCTTCCCTCAGGCGAGGGCGACCAGGTCCGCGTAGTCGGCGCCCCACAGGTCCTCGACGCCGTCCGGCAGCAGGATGATCCGCTCCGGCTGGAGCGCCTCGACGGCGCCCTCGTCGTGCGTGACGAGGACGACCGCGCCCTTGTACGTGCGCAGCGCGCCGAGGATCTCCTCGCGGCTGGCCGGGTCGAGGTTGTTGGTCGGCTCGTCGAGCAGCAGCACGTTCGCCGAGGAGACCACGAGGGTCGCCAGCGCCAGACGGGTCTTCTCGCCGCCGGAGAGGACACCGGCCGGCTTGTCCACGTCGTCGCCGGAGAACAGGAACGAGCCGAGTGTCTTGCGGACCTCGACGAGGTCGAGGTCGGGGGCGGCGGAGCGCATGTTCTCCAGGACCGTGCGCTCCGGGTCGAGGGTCTCGTGCTCCTGCGCGTAGTAGCCGAGCTTGAGGCCGTGGCCCTCGATGACCTGGCCGGTGTCGGGCTTCTCGGCGCCGCCGAGGAGGCGGAGCAGGGTGGTCTTGCCCGCGCCGTTGAGGCCGAGGATGACGACGCGGGAGCCCTTGTCGATGGCCAGGTCGACGTCGGTGAAGATCTCCAGCGAGCCGTAGGACTTCGACAGTCCCTCCGCCATGAGCGGGGTCTTGCCGCACGGGGACGGCTCGGGGAAGCGCAGCTTGGCGACCTTGTCGGACTTCCGCTCGGCCTCCAGGCCGGACAGCAGCTTGTCCGCCCTGCGGGCCATGTTCTGCGCGGCGACGGTCTTGGTGGCCTTGGCGCGCATCTTGTCGGCCTGCGAATGCAGCGCGGCCGCCTTCTTCTCGGCGTTCTGCCGCTCGCGCTTGCGGCGCTTCTCGTCCGCCTCGCGCTGCTGCTGGTAGAGCTTCCAGCCCATGTTGTAGACGTCGATCTGGGCGCGGTTGGCGTCCAGGTAGAACACCTTGTTGACGACCGTCTCGACCAGGTCGACGTCGTGGGAGATCACGATGAAGCCGCCGCGGTAGGTCTTGAGGTAGTCGCGCAGCCAGACGATCGAGTCGGCGTCGAGGTGGTTGGTCGGCTCGTCGAGCAGCAGGGTGTCCGCGTCGGAGAACAGGATCCTGGCCAGCTCGACGCGGCGGCGCTGACCGCCGGAGAGGGTGTGCAGGGGCTGGCCGAGCACGCGGTCGGGCAGGTTCAGCGCGGCGGCGATGGTGGCGGCCTCGGCCTCGGCGGCGTATCCGCCCTTGGTGAGGAACTCGGTCTCCTGGCGCTCGTACTGCTTGAGCGCCTTCTCCCGGGTGGTGCCCTGGCCGTTGGCGATGCGCTGCTCGTTCTCGCGCATCTTGCGGATCAGTACGTCGAGGCCGCGGGCGGAGAGGATGCGGTCGCGGGCGAGGACGTCGAGGTCGCCGGTGCGGGGGTCCTGGGGCAGGTAGCCGACCTCGCCGGAGCGGGTGACGGCGCCGCCGGCGGGGATGCCCTCGCCGGCGAGGACCTTGGTGAGGGTGGTCTTGCCTGCGCCGTTGCGGCCGACGAGGCCGATGCGGTCACCCTTGGCGACGCGGAAGGTGGCGCTTTCGATGAGGACGCGGGCACCGGCGCGCAGCTCGATGCCGGAGGCGGAGATCACGGACAGACTCCAGGGCAGGTGTCGGGGTGGCGGTGGGCGGCTGAGGACGTTCCCGCCGTCTAATGCGCGAGGAGAATGGCCATGAGAGCCATTCTAACGGGGCCGTGCAACCACTTTTCCTGGGCGCGGGCGTGCCCGGCGGTTGCCGGGGACCGGTGCCGGCGCTGTCGTGCGCGGACGCGCGGCGGCGAGCCGGCGCGGGGCGACGGCGTGGTGATGCCGGGCACAAGGGGGCTCGGCGGGGCGTTAGACACGACGACGGAGCGTGCGGGCCCGGCCGGTGGTGTGCGTCGGCGTGGACGACGCACACCACCGACGCGCGGAGACCCTGATGCCTCCGAGGGCGGCATCCGGAGCTTCGGCACATACGCACCCGGGACGGCGATCCGAAACCCGGCGTCCCGGTCCCGTCACCGGGCGGGCCCCGACGGGCGGCAGGAGCCGGGCGCGCGAGTCCGAAGTCCGGATCCGCCGCCGGACGCACCCGGCCGGGCCGCCGGACGGCGGGCCCGGCCGCCGCGGACCGCTGGACAGCGGACGCGCGCCCGGGGCTGGGGCCGCTGGACACCCGGCCGGGCCGCCGGACGGCGGGCCCGGCCGCCGCGGACCGCTGGACAGCGGACGCGCGCCCGGGGAGCGGGGGCCGGTGCCGGACGGCCCGCGGGGCGGCGGGCCCGGTGTCAGCCGCCCGTGTGGACCTGGAAGGCGGCGCGGCGGACCGCCTTGGCCAGGGCCGGGTCGGGGTGGGCGGCGGCCAGGGCGACCAGGACCTGGACGGTGCGCGGGTGGCCGACGGCGCGTACCTCGGTGAGCAGCGCGGGGACGGTCGGCTGGACCGCGGACTCCAGGTGGCGGACCAGCAGCGGGGCCTCGCCGTGGTCGGCGACGGCGGCCGCGGTGTCCACCCACAGCCAGGTGGCCTCCTCGCGGGTGAGGACCTCGTGGGCGTCCTCGGGGTCGGCGCCGTCGTGCTCGGCGAGCCACAGCAGGGCGTACGGCCGCAGCGTCGGCTCGTCGAGCACGGTGCGGACCTCGGGCTCGGCGGGGGCTCCGACCACGCGCAGCGCCTCGAAGGCGAGGCCGCGCAGCAGGGCGTCCTCGCCCCGGGCGGCGTCGATCAGCTCCGTGACGGCGCTGCCGACCGGCCGGGCGGCGAGCCAGGCGCGGTACTCGGCGCGGGCCGCGTTGGGGCGCAGCTGGGCACAGCCGCGCAGCATGTCCTCGGCGCCCTGCTCGATGTTCCCGGCGGGGCTCTGCGCGGCGACGCAGATCTGCTCCAGCTTGACCCACACCGCCCAGCTGCCGAGCGGGGTGAGTGTGGCCTGCCCGTCTCCGTAGGTGAGGGCCCCGACGGAGGCGAGGGCGCGCAGCGCCCAGTCGAGCAGCGGCTCGAGCGGGGCGTCGGCGTCGGCGGGCACGGCGGGCGCGGGCCGGGGCCGCTGGAGCGGCACCCTGGGTCTGGGCTCGGGTCCGGGCCCGGACCGGGCCCCGGCGGCTCCGGACGTGTGGACCCGCTGTGCGTCCGGCCGGGCCGTCTCGGTCCGCGACGCCTCGGGGCCGGCCGAGGCGGGCCGGCCGCCGGTGGTACCGGACGCGTCCGGCCGCGGCGCGTCGTGCCCAGGCACGTCGGACCGGAGCGCGTCGGACCGGGAGAGCTCGGGCTGCGGAACGTAGTCGACCTCGCAGCGTTCCGTGCGGAGTTCCGTCACCCGCTGCTGGAGCAGGTCGAGGAGCTGGGGCACGGGGACCGGGCCGGCGGAGAGCTGGAGGAAGGAGAGGACCTGCGGCATGGCCGTGACGACCTCGGCGACGGCGGCGGCCTCGTACTCCTCGGGTTCCGGGTGGGCGAGCGACCAGGCGTCGCAGAGGGCGACCCAGCCGCGCAGCACGGCGCTGTCGTCGCGGTTCCAGGCGCGCAGCCGCCAGCCGGGGCGGGCGCTGTCGCCGTGCACCTCGATGAGGCCGGCCAGCCGGGCGGTGTCCCAGTCGGCACGGACCTGAGCGGGGGTCAGGTCCAGAGCGCGGGCCGCCCGTTCGGCGGTCGCGTCGGAGAGGGTGGCCTTGCCGTCGGCGGTGGCGCTGTCCCCGCCGGGGCCGAGGGCGGCGTCGGCCCAGCGGGCGACGCGGGCCGCGGCGGCCAGACCGGAGCGCGCCATTCTGGCCAGCTCCGCCGGGGCCGGCGTGCCCTCCGGGGGGCGTGGCGCGGGGCGGCGCGAGCGCCGCTGGTTCATCGCTGTGGGGGCGGCGGCCAGGGGTCGCGGGCGGACGATTCGAAGCCTGGAGTCGCGCGGGATACGGGACGTCACGAGTGCAGTCTTCCTGTTGACGGTCCGAAAACCCAAACGGAATGCCGACGGCGGCGCCGGGACGGCCGGCGCCCCGGCCCCGGATGCGGTCGGGGAGGGATTCAGGCCACTGGTACGGCCCTAAACGGAATCCTCGGCACCGGCTGTCCGGCGCTCCCTCCGCGCGGTCACATCAGGGGGGTGAGGAAGCGCCGCAGCGCCTCTTCGTAGGCCTCCGGGTCGGCGTTCCACATCGCGCCGTGCGGGGCGCCCCTGACGGTGTGCAGGGTGATGGTGTCGGGGTGGTCGGCGGCGAGGCTGCGGGAGAACCGCCAGGGCGCCACCGCGTCGTCGGGGCCGTGGAAGATCTGCGTGGGGACCGCGATCCGGTCCAGGTGGAGGGCGCCGGGCCTGCGGTCGCCGTACAGTCCCGTGCGTCCCTGGGCGGCGCGGACCGCGAGCGGCAGCAGCGCGCCCGGGGTGTGCCGGGCCGCGGCGAGGGCGCGCAGGGTCGCCTCCCAGCTGAGCACCGGGGAGTCCAGGACGAGACCGGCGACGCGTGCGCGCACCTCGGAGCGGGCGGCGGCGCGCAGCGCCATGGTCGCGCCGGTGGACCAGCCGTACAGGACGACCCGCCGGGCACCGGAGTCCACGGCGTGGTGGAGCACCGCGTCGAGATCGCGCCACTCGGTCTCGCCGAGGTGGCTGAGGCCGTCCGGGGAGCGCGGCGCGCCGGGGTCGCCCCGGTGGGCGGGGGCGAGTACCGGGAAACGGTGGCGGTGCAGGAACTCCATGAGGTTCATGGTGTGTTCCCGGGTGGTGCCGAGGCCGTGGACGGCGATCACCCAGGTGTCCCGGGCTCCCGGGACGAACCATGCGGGCAGGGGGCCGAGTTCGCCGGGGATGTCGAGGTCGGTGTGGTCCAGGCCGAGGGCGCCGCCCGGGTCTCCGACGTACAGGTTCGGGGTGAGCCGGGCGCGGTCGCCGGGCTCCGGAGTGCCGTACGTGACGCGTTCGAGACGGCGTACGACGGTGTCGGCGGAGTCCGGGGCGTCGGGCAGTACGGGGCCGACGACCGCGTGGAAGCCGGCACCGGTGAGACCGTGGCGTCCGGGGCGGAGTGTGGCGAGGTCCCTGGTGAGGGTGATCCGGCCGGCGGCGGTGGCGTGGACGGTGAGTCCGGGTTCGGTGGGCAGGGGGCCGCCGGGGGGCATTCTGAGCGCGGCGTCGCTGGCGAGCCGGCCGGCGGCCACCGCGGTGGCGGCGGCCCCTATCACGGCGGTGACGGCTGCGGCCGTCGCTCTGGCAGTGCGCACGTTCTCCAGTGTCATGTCGGGACGGGTACCCGGCCAGCGGGCGCCGCACAGCCGGGCTGTGCCCGTGTCTTTTCCGTCCGTGGGGTGCCGTCGTCGTGGGGGTGGGGTTTTTCGCCCCCGCCGCCCCTTCCCGTCCCGTCCCGTCCCCGGGGGCTGTGCCCCCGGACCCCCCTTGTCCTCAAACGCCGGACGGGCTGGAAGTACTGGAAGTACCGGACGGACTGGAAGTACCGGACGGGCTTGATTGCCCGTAGTCCCGCAGGCGGTCCCCCACCTCCGTCAGTTGCTCCGGGGTGAGCAGGTGGGGGGACAGGTCCGGGAGTGAGGACGCGGTCAGCCAGAGGCGGCACATCCATTCCAGTTGGGCCGTGCGGTCGTAGGCCTGGGTGAGGGTCGTGCCGTGGGTGACGGTGCCGTGGTTCTGGAGGAGGCAGCCGGTGCGGCCGTCCAGGGCGCGGAGCATGTTCTCGGCCAGTTCGTCCGTGCCGTACGTCGCGTAGCGGGCGACCCGGACGGGTCCGCCGAGTGCCGCCGCCATGTAGTGGATCAGCGGCAGCTCGTCGACGAGCGTGGAGACGGCCGTGGCGTGCACGGCGTGCGTGTGCACGACGGCGCGCGCGCCGGTGGTGCGGTAGACGGCCAGGTGCATGGGCAGCTCGCTGGTGGGGACGAGCGTGCCGAGGACCTGCCGGCCGGTGAGGTCGACGCCGGTCACGTCGTCCGGCGTCAGCCGGTCGTACGGCACTCCCGACGGTGTGACGAGGACGGTCTCGCCGACCCGTACCGAGACGTTGCCCGAGGTGCCGACGACGAGTCCGTCGGCGACGGTCCGGCGCGCGGCCCCGACAAGTTCCGCCCAGGCGCGCGCCTCCTCCTCGCGCACGTCCCGGGTGCCTCCTGCTTCCCGTCCGTCCCCTGGCTGCTCAGTCATGCCGTGATCCTGCCAGGCGGCCATCCGGCGGAGGGTCCACCCCCTCTTACGGTCACCACGATGCCCGTTCCAGTTCATCTTCCGTTCACCCTGGTTACCTACGTTCGACCAGCCAATGACCTCGAACGATTGCCTGGGTAAATGGAAAACTTCTCGCTGATCCTCGCGATTGTGGTGGTAACCGCACTCGCGTTCGATTTCACGAACGGTTTCCACGACACCGCGAACGCGATGGCAACGACCATTTCGACCGGTGCTCTCAAACCCAAGGTCGCGGTGGCCATGTCCGCCGTGCTGAACCTTGTGGGCGCTTTTCTCTCGGTGGAGGTCGCCAACACGATCTCCAAAGGACTCGTCGACGAGTCCGGCATCCGTCCCGAGGTCATCTTCGCCGCGTTGGTCGGCGCGATCCTCTGGAACCTCCTGACCTGGCTGGTCGGTCTGCCGTCCAGCTCCTCGCACGCCCTCATGGGCGGTCTGATCGGCGCCGCCGTCGCCTCCGCCGGTCTCGGCGCGGTCCACGGCGACGTCCTCGTCACCAAGGTCCTGCTCCCCGCGATCGCCGCCCCGCTGGTGGCCGGCATTGCCGCCATGTTCGCCACCCGGCTGACCTACCGCCTGGGCCGCAAGGCCGACGGCAAGGCCTCCGAGAAGGGCTACCGCGCCGGACAGATCGCCTCCGCCGGCCTGGTCTCCCTGGCCCACGGCACCAACGACGCCCAGAAGACGATGGGCATCATCACCCTCGCCCTGGTCGCCGGCGGCGCCGTCGCCCCCGACTCCGACCCGCCGCTGTGGGTCATCCTCTCCGCGGGCATCGCCATCGCGATGGGCACCTACCTCGGCGGCTGGCGCATCATCCGCACCATGGGCAAGGGCCTGACCGACCTCCAGCCGCAGCAGGGCTTCGCCGCCCAGACCAGTGCCGCGACGGTCATCCTGGCCTCCTCGCACCTCGGTTTCTCCCTCTCCACCACGCATTCCGTTTCCGGTTCCGTGATGGGCGCGGGCCTGGGCCGCAAGGGCGGTGTCGTCCGCTGGTCGACGGCCACCCGGATGTTCGTCGCCTGGGGCCTGACGCTGCCGGCGGCGGCCCTGGTCGCGGCGCTCGCCGAGTGGGTCTGCGGCTTCGGCGACTGGGGCACCGCCCTCGTGGCCGTCTTCCTGGTCGCCTCCAGCGCCGCCATCTGGAAGATCTCCCGGCGCGAGGTCGTCGACCACACCAACGTCAACGACCACGACGAGGCGCCGGACGAGGAGCCGCCCGGCGTGGTGACGCAGGCGATGGCCGCGGTCACCCCGCCCCCGGCGGGCACCGTGACCGACGACCTCTCGGCCACCATCCCGGCGCCGGTCCCCACCGACCCCGCGGCCCCGGCGGCCCCGTCGGCCGCGACCACCGTCTGACCGCGACCCGGTACGAAGGAAGAAGAGCACCATGAAGATCGACTGGGCGGCCCTCGGTTCCGTCTTCGGCGTCAGCCTCGTGGTCACCGTGGCCCTGGTGGGCCTGTTCACCCTCGGCATCAACGGCCTGTCCCGCCGCGAGCGGGCCGCCGCCCAGGGCCAGTCCGCGGCCCTGGCGGTCACCGGCGCCTACGCCTGCTTCGCGGCGTGCACGGCGGCGGTGGGGTACGGCATCTACCTGATCATGGCCTGATCCACAGGCCGCACACGTGAGCGGGCGGGGGGGGGGGGGGGGGGGGGGGGGGGGGGCGGGGGGCGGCCGGCGGGGGGGGGGCGGGGGGCCCCGGCGGGGGGGCCCCCCCCCCCCCCCCCCCCCGCCGCCGGCCCCCCCCCCCCCCCGCCCCCCCCGCCCCCCCCCCCCCCCCCCCCCCCCCCCCCCCCCCCCCCCCCCCCCCCCCCCCCCCCCCCCCCCCCCCCCCCCCCCCGCTCGTACGGGTGCGCACCTCCGCGCCCCCGCTCGCGGGTTCACCCACCGGAACCCCTCTGTGGGCCTCAGCACACTTCAGCCTCGCAGGTCAACGGCAAGTTGACGGCCCTTCCGGGGCCGTGGTGGACTGCCTCAGCCACTACGGCGGCAGGAGAGGAAGCCGGTGCGATTCCGGCGCGGTCCCGCCACTGTCACCGGGGTGAACACCCCGGGAGCCAGGAACTCTCACCGCCGGTCTCGTCGAACCAGGGCGTGGACACCCTGAGTGAGGACATAACGCCATGCGCGGCTGCCTGCCGAGGTCGATCAGCGACACACCGCCCCGCCCCGGGGCCACTCCCGCCGGATCCTTCACCGGCTGATCCCATGGGTGCCGATCGCGTGTTCGCGTACGGCGCCGCCGCCGGCCTCCTCGGCGACCTGCTGTTCGGCGATCCCCGCCGAGGGCATCCGGTCGCCGCTTTCGGGCGGGCCGCGGCTGCCGTGGAACGAGTGCTGTGGCGGGACGACCGGGGCCGGGGCGCGGTGCACACCGCCGTGTGCGTCGGCGGGACCGTCGCGCTGGGCGCCCTCGCCTCCCGCCGCGTACGCTCCTCCCCCGCCGCCTCCGCCGCCCTGACCGGTGTCGCCACCTGGGCCGTCGTCGGCGGGACCTCGCTGGCCCGGGAGGCCCGCGCCATCGGGCGGGCGCTGGAGGCCGGGGACGTCGAGGCGGCGCGGGCGCGGCTGCCGCACCTGTGCGGCCGGGACCCGCAGGCCCTGGACGCCGACGGGATCGCCCGCGCGGTGGTCGAGTCCGTCGCCGAGAACACCTCCGACGCCGTGGTGGGCGCGCTGGTGTGGGGTGCCGTCGCCGGGGTGCCGGGCCTGCTCGGCTTCCGGGCCGTCAACACGCTGGACGCGATGGTCGGCCACAAGTCGCCCCGTTACCGCCGCTACGGCTGGGCCTCCGCCCGCCTCGACGACGTCGCCGGCTGGCCGGGAGCGCGGCTGACCGCCGTCCTCGCCGCGCTCGCGGGACCGGACCCGCGCGGGGCCGTACGGGCGTGGCGCGCGGACGCCGCCGAGCACCCGAGCCCCAACGCCGGGCCCGTCGAGGCGTCCTTCGCGGGCGCGCTCGGCGTACGGCTCGGCGGCACCCTCTCCTACGGCGGGCGGGTCGAGCACCGGCCCGTGCTCAACGGCGGCGGGCGTGCCGTCGCCGTGGCCGACATCGACCGGGCGGTACGGCTCTCGCGGCGGGTCGGCTGGCTCGCACTGGGGGTCGGTGCCGCCGCGCGGAGCGTCATGAAGGGACGTGCATCGTGAGCGGTGGGGGGCTGCTGGTCGCCGGGACCACCTCGGACGCCGGCAAGAGCGTGGTGACCGCCGGGATCTGCCGGTGGCTGGTGCGGCAGGGAGTGAAGGTCGCGCCGTTCAAGGCGCAGAACATGTCGCTGAACTCGTTCGTGACCCGGGAGGGCGCCGAGATCGGGCGGGCGCAGGCCATGCAGGCCCAGGCCTGCCGCGTCGAGCCGACCGCGCTGATGAACCCGGTGCTGCTCAAGCCGGGCGGTGAGCGGTCCAGCCAGGTGGTGCTGCTGGGCAGGGCCGTCGGTGAGATGAGCGCCCGCGGGTACCACGGAGGGCGGCAGCAGCGGCTCCTCGGCACGGTGCTGGACTGTCTGGAGCAGTTGCGGGGCACGTATGACGCGGTGATCTGTGAGGGGGCCGGCAGCCCGGCCGAGATCAACCTGCGCCGCACCGACATCGTCAACATGGGGATCGCCCGGGGCGCCGGCCTGCCGGTCCTGGTGGTCGGCGACATCGACCGGGGCGGCGTCTTCGCGTCCTTCTTCGGTACCGTCGCGCTGCTCTCCCCCGAGGACCAGGAACTGGTCGCCGGGTTCCTGGTGAACAAGTTCCGGGGCGACGTGTCGCTGCTGGAACCGGGCCTGGACATGCTGCACGGCCTGACCGGGCGGCGGACGTACGGCGTGCTGCCCTTCCGGCACGGGCTCGGCATCGACGAGGAGGACGGACTCCGGGTGTCGCTGCGCGGCACCGTACGGGAGTCCGCGGTGGCCGCGCCGGTCGGTGAGGACGTGCTGCGGGTCG
The DNA here is from genome assembly GCF_044453165.1 of Streptomyces sp. NPDC051740. Taxonomy (NCBI): domain Bacteria; kingdom Bacillati; phylum Actinomycetota; class Actinomycetes; order Kitasatosporales; family Streptomycetaceae; genus Streptomyces; species Streptomyces sp. NPDC051740. Next base: position 65,072 of record NZ_JBITCL010000016.1, read on the forward strand.
CCGTGTGCGCGATCCCCCTGATGTCCAACTTCACCGACGTGGACGCGCTCGCCGCCGAACCGGGTGTCGTGGTGCGGTTCGTGGACCGTCCCGAGGAGCTGGCCGACGCCGACCTCGTGGTCGTACCGGGCACCCGCGGGACCGTACGGGCGCTGGAGTGGCTGCGGGAGCGCGGGCTGGCGGACGCGCTGAAGCGGCGGGCGGCCGAGGGGCGGCCCGTGCTGGGGATCTGCGGGGGCTTCCAGCTCCTCGGGGAGCACATCGAGGACGACGTGGAGAGCCGCGCGGGGCACGTCGACGGGCTCGGCGTCCTGCCCGTACGGGTGCGGTTCGCCCGCGAGAAGACGCTCACCCGGCCCGTCGGCCGGGCCCTCGGGGAGCCCGTCGAGGGGTACGAGATCCATCACGGGGTCGCCGAGGTGCTGGATGGGGAGCCCTTCCTGGACGGCTGCCGGGTCGGGCAGACCTGGGGCACGCACTGGCACGGCTCACTGGAGTCGGACGGTTTCCGCCGGGCCTTCCTGCGCGAGGTGGCGCGGGCCTCGGGCCGCCGCTTCGTGCCGGCCCCCGACACCTCGTTCGCCGCGCTGCGCGAGGAGCAGCTCGACCGGCTCGGCGACCTGATCGAACAGCACGCGGACACGGACGCGCTGTGGCGGCTCATCGAGTCCGGCGCGCCGCAAGGACTGCCTTTCATCCCACCGGGAGCGCCCGCATGAGCACTGTGTTGTTGTTGTCGACCGCCGACACGGACCTGCTGGCGGCCCGTGCCTCCGGCGCCTCCTACCGGATCGGCAACCCGACCCGCGTCGACGTCACGGACGAACTGCCCGCGCTGCTGGACGGGGCGGACCTCGCCGTCGTACGGCTGCTGGGCGGCAAGCGCGCCTGGGAGGACGGGCTCGCGGCGCTGAAGGCGTCCGGGATCCCTGCGGTGCTGCTCGGCGGGGAGACCGTGCCCGACGCCGAGCTGATGGCCGAGTCGACGGTGCCGGCCGGTGTGGTGGCGGAGGCGCTGCGGTACCTCGTCGAGGGCGGCCCGGACAACCTCACCGAACTGGCCCGGTTCCTGTCGGACACCGTGCTGCTGACCGGCGAGGGGTTCGAGGAGCCGCGCACGATGCCGGAGTACGGCGTCCACGGCGAACGCCCCCTGGAACAGGGCCGCCCGACGATCGGCGTGCTCTTCTACCGCGCGCACGAACTGAGCGGCAACACCGCCTTCGTGGACACGCTGTGCGACGCGATCGAGGCGCGGGGCGCCAACGCCCTTCCCGTCTACTGCGGTTCGCTGCGCGGCGCGGATCCCGAGCTGTACGCCCTGTTGTCGAAGGCCAACGCCCTCGTCGCCACCGTGCTCGCGGCCGGCGGCACGCACGCCTCGCAGGCGTCGGCGGGCGGTGACGAGGAGGCCTGGGACATCGGGGCGCTCGCCGACCTGGACGTGCCGGTGCTGCAAGGGCTCTGTCTGACGTCCTCGCGCGCCGCGTGGGAGGAGTCCGACGCCGCCCTGTCCCCCATGGACGCGGCGATGCAGGTCGCCATCCCCGAGTTCGACGGCCGGCTGATCACGGTCCCGTTCTCCTTCAAGGAGCAGGGCCCCGACGACGTCCCGGTGTACGTCGCCGACCCGGAGCGGGCCGCGCGGGTGGCCGGGATCGCCGTACGGCACGCCCGGCTGGGGCACAGGCCGAACGCGGAGAAGAAGGTCGCGCTGGTCTTCACCGCGTACCCGACGAAGCACTCGCGCGTCGGCAACGCGGTGGGGCTCGACACGCCGGCCTCGGCGGTGCGGGTGCTGGACGCGCTGCGGGACGCGGGCTATTCCCTGACCGAATACCCGGACAACGGCGACGAGCTGATCCACCGGCTGATCGAGGCCGGTGGCCACGACGTCGAGTGGCTGACCGAGGAGCAGTTGGCCGCCGCGCCCGCGCGGGTGCCGTTGGCGGACTACCGGGCCTGGTTCGAGAAGCTGGACCCGGAGCTGCGGGACGGGATGCGTCAGGCGTGGGGCGAGCCGCCGGGGTCGCTGTACGTCGACGGGGAGGACATCGTCCTCGCGTCGCTCCGGTTCGGGAACGTCGTGGTGATGATCCAGCCGCCGCGCGGCTTCGGGGAGAACCCGATCGCGATCTACCACGACCCCGACATGCCGCCGTCGCACCACTACATGGCGGCCTACCGCTGGCTGGAGAACAGTTTCGGTGCCGACGCGATCGTGCACATGGGCAAGCACGGCACGATGGAGTGGCTGCCGGGCAAGGGGCTGGGGCTGGGCGCCGGGTGCGCGCCGGACGCGGTGCTGGGCGACCTGCCGCTGATCTACCCGTTCATCGTCAACGACCCCGGCGAGGGCACGCAGGCCAAGCGGCGCGGGCACGCGACGGTCGTCGACCACCTGGTGCCGCCGATGGCGCGCGCCGACACCTACGGCGACCTCGCGAAGCTGGAGCAGCTCCTCGACGAGTACGCCCTGGTCTCCGACCTGGACCCGACGAAGGCACCGGCGGTCCGCGCGCAGATCTGGACGCTGGTGAAGGCCGCCGAGCTCCACCACGACCTGCATGTGGACGACCAGCCGGACGACGACGACTTCGACGAGTTCGTCATGCACATCGACGGCTATCTGTGCGAGATCAAGGACGTGCAGATCAGGGACGGCCTGCACATTCTCGGCGGCGGCCCGGTCGGTGAGCCGCGCGTGAACCTCGTCCTGGCGGTGCTGCGCGCCTCGCAGGTGTGGGGCGGGCAGGCGAACGCGCTGCCGGGTCTGCGGGCCGCGCTGGCCGCGCACTTCGGGCTGGTGGAGAAGGAGCTGCTGGCCGAGCCGGGTGCGCCGGTGAAGGTGCCGGTGGAGCTGACGGACCTGGTGGACGGCCCGGCGCGCACGGGCGCCGACGCGATCGACCTGCTGGAGCGGCTGTGCCGGCGGATCGCGGAGGGGATGGAGGAGCGCGGCTGGGCGGCCGACGCGGTCCCCGCGCTGGTGCGCGAGGCGCTGGGCGCGGAACTCCCCGACGCGGTGGCCGTGGTGCGGTTCGCGTGCGAGGAGGTCGTGCCCCGGCTGGCCCGTACGACGGACGAGATCGGGAACGTCCTGCGGGCGCTGGACGGCGGTTACGTCCCGGCGGGACCGTCGGGTTCGCCCACACGCGGGCTGGTCAACGTGCTGCCGACCGGACGGAACTTCTACTCCGTCGACCCCAAGGCGATTCCGTCGCGGCTGAGTTGGGAGGTCGGGCAGTCGCTCGCCGACTCGCTGGTGCAGCGGTATCTGCAGGACACGGGCGAGTATCCGAAGTCCGTGGGCCTGACGGTGTGGGGCACGTCGGCGATGCGCACCCAGGGTGACGACATCGCCGAGATCCTGGCGCTGCTGGGCTGCCGTCCGGTGTGGGACGACGCGTCGAGGCGGGTGACCGGGTTCGAGGTGGTCGGCCTGGAGGAGCTGGGCCGGCCGCGCATCGATGTCACGGTCCGCATCTCCGGGTTCTTCCGGGACGCGTTCCCGCACGTGGTGGGCCTGATCGACGACGCGGTGCGGGCGGTGGCGGAGCTGGACGAGCCCGCCGACCGGAACTACGTCCGCGCCCACGCCGACGAGGACACCGCCGAGCACGGCGACCGGCGCCGGGCCACGGCCCGCGTCTTCGGCTCGAAGCCGGGCGCCTACGGGGCGGGGCTGCTGCCGCTGATCGACGCGCGGAACTGGCGGTCGGACGCGGACCTCGCCGAGGTGTACGCGGTGTGGGGCGGCTACGCCTACGGGCGCGGGCTCGACGGGCGTGCGGCGCGCGGGGACATGGAGACGGCGTTCAGGCGGATCGCCGTGGCGGCGAAGAACGTCGACACGCGCGAGCACGACCTGGTCGACGCCGACGACTACTTCCAGTACCACGGCGGCATGGTCGCGATGGTGCGGCATCTGACGGGCGTGAGTCCGGAGGCGTACGTCGGCGACTCCGCCGTACCCGACCAGGTGAGGACCCGCACGCTCGGTGAGGAGACGCACCGGGTCTTCCGGGCCCGGGTGGTCAACCCGCGCTGGATGGCGGCGATGCGGCGGCACGGCTACAAGGGTGCCTTCGAGATGGCGGCCACCGTCGACTACCTCTTCGGCTACGACGCCACGGCCGGGGTCGTGGACGACTGGATGTACGAGAAGCTCAGCGCGGAGTACGTCTTCGACGCGGAGAACCGGGACTTCATGAAGAAGTCCAACCCCTGGGCGCTGCGCGGCATCACCGAGCGGCTGCTGGAGGCCGCCGACCGGGGGCTGTGGGCCGAGCCGGACGCGGACACGCTGGAGCGGCTGCGCGCCACCTACCTGGAACTCGAAGGCGATCTGGAGGGCGACGACCAGTGACCACCCCCTTTCCGTTCACGGCCGTCGTCGGCCAGGACGACCTGCGGCTCGCGCTGCTGCTGAACGCCGTCTCCCCGGCGGTCGGCGGGGTGCTGGTGCGCGGTGAGAAGGGCACGGCCAAGTCGACGGCGGTGCGCGCCCTTTCGGCACTGCTGCCGGAGGTCGCCGTGGTGCCCGGCTGCCGGTTCTCCTGTGACCCCTCGGCCCCGGACCCCGGCTGCCCGGACGGTCCGCACGAGAGCGGCGGCGGTGCCGCGCGGCCCGCCCGCATGGTCGAACTGCCCGTCGGCGCCTCCGAGGACCGGCTGGTCGGCGCGCTCGACATCGAACGGGCGCTGGCCGAGGGAGTGAAGGCGTTCGAGCCGGGACTGCTCGCCGACGCGCACCGGGGGATCCTCTACGTCGACGAGGTCAACCTCCTCCACGACCACCTGGTCGACCTGCTGCTGGACGCGGCGGCGATGGGTGCCTCGTACGTCGAGCGCGAGGGTGTCTCCGTACGGCACGCGGCACGGTTCCTGCTCGTCGGGACCATGAACCCCGAGGAGGGCGAGCTGCGGCCGCAGCTCCTCGACCGGTTCGGGCTGACCGTCGAGGTGGCCGCCTCGCGCGAACCCGACCAGCGGGTGGAGGTCGTACGGCGGCGGCTCGCGTACGACGACGCCCCCGCCGCCTTCGCCGCGCGGTGGGCCGGGGAGGAGGCCGCCGTACGGGCGCGGATCGTGGCGGCGCGGGAGCTGTTGCCGTCGGTGCGGCTCGGGGACGGGGCGCTGCGGCAGATCGCGGCGACCTGTGCGGCGTTCGAGGTGGACGGCATGCGGGCCGACATCGTGATGGCGCGTACGGCGACCGCGCTGGCCGCCTGGGCCGGCCGGACGGACGTGCTCGCCGAGGACGTGCGGCAGGCGGCGCTGCTGGCCCTCCCCCACCGGCGGAGGCGGAATCCCTTCGACGCGCCGGGCCTCGACGAGGACAAGCTCGACGAGACGCTGGAGGAGTTCGGGGGCGACGACGGTCCCGACACCGATCCGGACGGGCCGGACGGGCCCGACGGGGGTGGCGGGGGTGGCGGGCAGCCGCCCGCCGATGGTCCCGAGGGCGGTGACACGGGGGCGTCGCCCGAGGCCGGGGAGCCCGGGGAGGCCGGGGAGCCCGGGGAGGCCGGGGAGCCCGGGGAGTCGCAGCCCGCGGGTGCCGGCTCCGGTGAGCGGTCGCCCGTGGGTGCCGCCGAGCCGTTCCGTACCAAGGTCCTGAGCGTGCCCGGCATCGGTGAGGGTGCCGCCGGGCGGCGGTCGCGGGCGCGGACCGAGCACGGGCGGACGACGGGGGCGCGGCGGCCCGGCGGTGCGCTGACCAAGTTGCACCTGGCGGCGACCGTGCGGGCGGCGGCTCCGCACCAGCGGGCGCGGGGACGGTCCGGGCCGGGGCTGGTGGTGCGGCGGGACGATCTGCGGCAGGCCACGCGCGAGGGACGTGAGTCGAACCTCGTGCTGTTCGTCGTGGACGCCTCCGGGTCCATGGCCGCGCGGCAGCGGATGAGCGCCGTGAAGGGTGCCGTGGTGTCGCTGCTGCTCGACGCCTATCAGCGGCGGGACAAGGTGGGTCTGGTGACCTTCCGGGGGTCGGCGGCCGATGTGGCGCTGCCGCCCACGTCGTCGGTGGACGCGGCCGCGGCGCGGCTGGAGTCGCTGCCGACCGGTGGGCGGACCCCGCTGGCGGCGGGGCTGCTCAAGGCGCACGACGTGCTGCGGGTGGAGCGGTTGCGGGATCCCGCGCGGCGGGCGCTGGTCGTCGTGGTGACCGACGGGCGGGCGACCGACGGAGGGGCGGCGCGAAGCGCCTCCGGCCGGGGTGGTGGTCGGGCGACGGGTGGGACGGAGCCGGTCGCGCTGGCCTCGCGTGCGGCGCGGTTGTTCGCCGCCGACGGGGTCGCCTCCGTGGTCGTGGACTGCGAGTCGGGGCCGGTGCGGCTGGGGCTCGCGGGGCGGTTGGCCGGTGAGCTGGGTGGCAGTGCCGTGACGCTGGACGAACTGCGGGCGGACAGCATCGCCGGGCTGGTCAGGGACGTACAGGGGACTTCGAGGAGGGCCGCGTAATGCCGAAGGGACAGCCGAGTGTCGTACCGGACGACGGGCTGACGACCCGGCAGCGGCGTAACCGTCCGCTGGTCGTCGTGCACACGGGCATCGGCAAGGGCAAGTCCACCGCTGCTTTCGGGCTCGCCCTGCGGGCCTGGAACCAGGGGTGGCCGATCGGGGTGTTCCAGTTCGTCAAGTCGGCGAAGTGGAAGGTCGGCGAGGAGAACGCGCTGCGGGTGCTCGGTGCCTCCGGTGAGGGCGGGTCCGTCGACTGGCACAAGATGGGTGAGGGCTGGTCGTGGGTGCAGCGCGATCAGCAGATGGACAACGAGGAGAAGGCCCGCGAGGGCTGGGAGCAGGTCAAGCGGGACCTCGCCGCCGAGACGTACAAGCTGTACGTGCTCGACGAGTTCGCCTATCCGATGCACTGGGGGTGGGTGGACACCGATGAGGTCGTGTCCGTGCTGCGGGAGCGGCCGGGGACGCAGCACGTGGTGATCACGGGGCGGAACGCGCCGGAGAGGCTCGTCGGGTTCGCCGACCTCGTGACCGACATGTCCAAGGTGAAGCACCCCATGGACGTCGGGCAGAAGGGGCAGAGGGGCATCGAGTGGTGAGCTCCGTCCCACGGTTGGTGATCGCCGCGCCCTCGTCGGGCAGCGGCAAGACCACCGTTGCCACGGGGTTGATGGCCGCGCTGTCCGCGCGGGGGTTCGCCGTGTCCCCGCACAAGGTGGGGCCCGACTACATCGATCCCGGGTACCACTCGCTTGCCACCGGGCGGGCGGGGCGGAACCTCGACGCGTATCTGTGCGGCCCCGAGCTGGTGGCTCCGCTGTTCGCGCACGGGGCGGACGGGTGCGACATCGCCGTCGTCGAGGGCGTGATGGGGCTGTACGACGGGGCTGCGGGGGAAGGGGAGCTGGCGTCCACCGCGCAGGTGGCGAAGTTGTTGCGGGCGCCGGTCGTGCTGGTCGTCGACGCGTCGTCGCAGTCGCGGTCCGTGGCGGCGTTGGTGCACGGGTTCGTGAGCTGGGATCCGGAGGTGCGGGTCGGGGGTGTGATCCTGAACAAGGTCGCCTCGGATCGGCATGAGGGGTTGTCGCGGGAGGCGTTGGAGTCCGTCGGGGTGCCGGTGCTCGGTGTCCTGCGGCGGGCCGCTCGGGTGGAGACGCCTTCTCGGCATCTGGGGTTGGTGCCGGTTGCCGAGCGGGGCTCCTTGGCTGTCGAGGCTGTTGACGCGATGGCCGCGCAGGTGGCCTCCGGGTGTGATCTGTCGGCGTTGGTCGCGCTCGCGCGGAGTGCGGGGGCGTTGACCGGTGCGGCTTGGGACGCGGGTGAGGCCTTGGTTTCCTCGCCCCCGCCGCCCCTTCCCTTCCCGTCCCTGGGGGCCGCGCCCCCAGACCCCCATCGGCCCTTCGGGCCTCGTCCTCGAACGCCGGACGGGCTGGATGGTGCCGGACGGGCTGTAAGGGTTGCCGTCGCGGGCGGGAGCGCCTTCACGTTCTCGTACGCCGAGCACGCCGAGTTGCTTGCCGCCGCCGGGGCCGAGGTCGTTCCCTTTGATCCGTTGCGGGACGAGGAACTGCCCGCGGGGACGGCCGGGCTGGTCATCGGGGGCGGGTTTCCCGAGGTGTACGCCTCCGAGCTGTCCGCCAACGAGTCGTTGCGGAAGGCCGTTGCCGAGCTGGCGCTGAGCGGGGCTCCCGTCGCGGCCGAGTGTGCCGGGTTGCTGTATCTGAGCCGGGAGCTGGACGGGCTGCCCATGTGCGGGGTGCTGGACGCCTCCGCGCGGATGTCGGAGCGGTTGACGCTGGGATACCGGGACGCCGTGGCCTTGAGCGACAGCGCGCTGGCCGGCGCGGGGACGCGGATGCGGGGGCACGAGTTCCACCGGACCGTCGTCGAACCGGGGGCCGGGGACGCCCCCGCCTGGGGGATGCGGACGCCCGACCGGCGTGTCGAGGGTTTTGTACAGCGCGGTGTGCACGCGAGCTATCTGCACACGCACTGGGCGTCCGAGCCCGGTGTCGCCCGTCGGTTCGTGGAGAGGTGCCGCACGTCATGAGCAGCAGGCTGGTCGGGGTCGGGGTCGGGCCCGGGGATCCGGAGCTGGTGACCGTCAAGGGGGTCAACGCGCTGCGGGCCGCGGACGTCGTCGTCGTACCGGTGATGGACAGCGGTGAGCGGGGGCGGGCCGAGGCGACCGTGCTGCACTACGTGTCCGGCGAGAAGGTCGTCCGGGTGGTGTTCGCGCTGAACGAGCGGACCGACCGGACGCGGCGCGAGGCGGCCTGGGACGCCGCCGGTGAGCGGGTCGCCGGGTTGTTGCGGGAGCACGGGGCCGTCGCCTTCGCGACCATCGGGGACCCCAACGTGTACTCGACGTTCACGTACCTCGCCCAGACCGTTGCCGCGTCGGTACCGGACGTCGTCGTCGAGACCGTTCCGGGGATCACCGCCATGCAGGAGCTCGCGGCGCGTTCCGGGGCCGTGCTGACCGAGGGGACCGAGCCGCTCACGCTGGTTCCGGTGACCGCGGGGGCCGCCGTGCTCAAGGACGCCCTGGCCGGGCCCGGGACCGTCGTCGCGTACAAGTTCGGGCGGCAGGCCGGTGAGGTCGCCGAGGCGCTGCGGGAGACCGGGCGGATCGGTGACGCGGTGTGGGGGTCGGCGCTCGGGCTGCCGGAGGAGTCGGTGCGGCCGGCCGCCGAGCTGGACGGGGCGCCGCTGCCGTATCTGTCGACGCTCATCGCGCCGCCGCGGCGTGACGGCGGGCGGGGCGGCAAGTTGTGAGCGGGGCCGGGTCGTCCTCAGTGCGCGGCGCCCACCACCAGCCAGATGAACAGCGCGCCCGCGATCGTGCACAGCAGGGTGGAGCGGGCCGGGTGTTCGTGGTGGGCCTCGGGCAGGATCTCGGCCGCCGCGAGGTAGAGCAGGGCGCCGCCGAACAGGCCGAGGTAGCCGCCGAGCAGCGGTTCCGGGATGGTGAGGAACAGCGTCGACGCGGCGCCCAGCACCGGTGCCGCCGCGTCCGCGAACAGCATCGTCAGCGCGCGGCGGCGGGCGTTCCCGTAGACGCGCGTGAGGGTGTAGGTGTTGAAGCCGTCCGCGAAGTCGTGGGCGATCACGGCCACCGCGACGGCGGCGCCCATGCCGCCGCCGACCTGGAAGGCCGCGCCGATCGCCACGCCGTCCATGGCGCTGTGGCCGACCATCGCGGCGGCCGCGGTGAGGCCCACCTCGGGGGTTCGGCCGTCGCGGAGCCGCAGGGGCGCGTCGGTGTCCAGCGGGCAGGAGGGTCCCCCCGCGCGAGTGCGTTCGAGCGTGGGGGAACGCGGAGGCCCGGAGGGCTGGGCGCGGTCGGCCGCCGGACACCGGCCGAGGCGCCCCGGAGGCGGAGCCGTCGACACGCTCTCCTCGGCGCCGTGTGCGGCCCGGCGGTGGGCCAGGAGGCGTTCCACCAGGTGGGCCAGGAGGAAGCCTGCGACGAAGAGCAGCAGGGCCGCGGGGACGCCGTACACCTCGGTGCCGGCCGCCTCCATGGACTCCGGGAGGAGTTCGAGGCCGACGACGCCGAGCATCAGACCGCCGGCCAGGCCCAGCACCAGGTGGCGGCGGTCGGTCACGCGGTGTGCCGACCAGCCGCCGGCCAGCGTCATCAGGAACGCGCCGAGCGCGACGAGGACCGCCATGTGCTCTTCGTATCCGATCGGCGCCCGTTCGCGCACGCGTGACAGCCGTTCACCGCCCACCGTCTTTGACCGTTCGCCAGACCATTCACCGGAGAGGACCGATTTCCATGGCCGACGCCCCCACCGGCAAGGTGACCTTCGTCGGGGCCGGCCCCGGCGCCGCCGATCTGCTGACGTTCCGTGCCGCGCGTGCCATCGCCGAGGCCGATGTCGTGATCTGGGCCGCCAGCCTGGTGCAGGAGGAGGTCCTTCAGCACGCGCGTGAGGGTGCCGAGATCCTCGACTCGGCGACGATGTCCCTGGAGGACGTCGTGGCCGTCTACGAGCGGGCCCGCGCGGACGGGCTGAAGGTCGCGCGGATCCATTCCGGCGACCCGGCGCTGTGGGGCGGCACCCAGGAGCAGGTCGACCGGTGTGCGGAGCTCGGCATCACGACCGAGATCGTGCCCGGGGTGTCGTCCTTCTCGGCCGTCGCGGCGCTCGCGCAGCGTGAGCTGACCATTCCCGAGGTGGCGCAGTCCGTCGTGCTGACCCGGCTCGGCGGCGGCAAGACGCCGATGCCGCCGGGTGAGGAGGTCCGCGAGTTCGCGCGGCACGGCACCACCATGGCGGTCTTCCTGTCGGCCGCCCGCAGCGGGCAGCTGGTGCGGGAGCTGCTGGAGGGCGGCTATCCGACGTCCACGCCGGTCGTCGTCGCGTATCAGGCGACCTGGCCGGAGGAGCTGGTCGTGAAGTGCACGATCGGCACGCTGGAGGAGACGGTCAAGGAGCACAAGCTGTGGAAGCACACGCTGTTCCTGGTCGGCCCGGCGCTCGACGCGCACGGCACCCGCTCGCACCTGTACCACCCCGGCCACTTCCACGGCTTCCGCAAGGCCGACCCGGAGGCCCGCCGGGCGTTGCGTTCGCGGGGTGCGAGCACGTGATCACCGTCGTCGGGACGGGGGCAGGGGCGCCGGTCGACGCCCGGGTGACGGCGGGGGCGGAGCTGGTGGTCGGCGGGCGGCGGCATCTGGACGCCGTGCGGCTGCCGGAGGGGGCCGAGCGGATCGTGCTCGGGCCGCTGGCGCCCGCGCTCGACACCATCGGGAAGTACGTCGCCGAGGAGCGGCCGGTCGTGGTGCTGGCGTCCGGGGACCCCGGGTTCTTCGGGATCGTGCGGGCGCTGGCCGAGCGGTTCGGGCCGGAGCGGCTCGACGTGCGCCCCGGTGTCTCCTCCGTCGCCGCCGCGTTCGCGCGGACCGGGCTGACGTGGGACGACGCCGTGGTGGTGAGCGCGCACGGACGGGATCCGCGTACGGCGGTGAATCTGTGCCGTTCCCACCCGAAGGTCGCCGTGCTGACGGGCCCCGGGGCCGGTCCGGCCGAGCTGGGGGCCGCGCTGCGGGACACCGCGCGGGTGCTGGTCGTCGCCTCCGCGCTGGGTTCCGCCGAGGAGCGGGTGGAGCGGGTGACGCCCGCCGAGGCCGCCGGGCGGGACTGGGGTACGGCGGTGAGTGTGGTGCTGTGCCTGGACGAGGCGCGGGCCCTCGGGCCGGTACGGACCGTCGCGGGCGGGATGGGGCGGCCCGCCGGCTGGGCGCTGGACGAGGCGGGGTTCGACCACCGCGACTCCATGATCACCAAGTTCGAGGTGCGGGCCCTGGCCCTGGCCCGGCTGGGGCCGCGCCCCGGTGAGCTGGTGTGGGACGTCGGCGCGGGGTCGGGGTCCGTGGCCGTGGAGTGCGCGCGGCTCGGGGCCGCCGTCACCGCCGTCGAGAAGACGCCGGACGGGGTGGAGCGGGTCCGCGCCAACGCCGCCGCGCACGGGGTCGACGTGCGCGTGGTGCACGGGTCGGCGCCGGACGCGCTGGCCGGCCTCGACGAGGACCCCGACGCCGTGTTCGTCGGCGGCGGGGGACGCGGACTGCCGGCGGTCGTCACCGCGTGCGCGCGACGGGCGCGGCGGACGGTCGTCGTCGCCGTGGCCGCGCTCGACCGGGTCCCGGCGGCCCGTACGGCGCTGACGGACGCCGGTTTCTCCTGCGACGGGGTGCTGTTGCAGTCGTCGCGCCTCGCGCCGCTGCCGGGTGACGTGACCCGGCTGGCGGCGACCAATCCCGTTTTCCTGCTGTGGGGCGTCCGGCTCCCGGCACACGGAGAAGGAGCCGGCGGTTGAATCCCCTCCCCCGCGAGCGTGAGGGGGGATTCCCGGCTCACGCCGCTCGTCGGCTCGACGATCCGCCGAATCCGACGCGATCGACACCGGCCGGGCTGGAACCAGCCCGGTCCATGAAGTTGTTGGAGGTCACTGCTGTGCCGGCTTGGTTCTCGCTCAGCGACGCGCGCCCGCACCGGTCACCGGTAGGGGGTACCCGATGATCGGTCTCATTGCCGCCACGGCGGCCGGAACGGCCGCGCGGGACCGGCTGGCCGCCGTGTGGCCGGACCGTACGCGCGTGTACGAGGGTCCCGTGCCGGATGCCGTACGGGCCGCGTTCGCCGAGTGCGAGCAGCTCGTGTGCTTCCTGGCCACGGGGGCCGTGGTGCGGCTGGTGGCGCCGCTGCTGCACGACAAGGCGAGCGACCCGGGTGTCGTCTGTGTCGACGAGGGCGGACGGTTCGCCGTGTCGCTGGTCGGCGGGCACGGCGGCGGGGCGAACGAGCTGGCCCGCGCGGTCGGTGAGGTGCTGGGCGCCGAGCCGGTGGTGACGACGGCGACCGACGCGGCCGGTCTGCCGGGCCTGGACACCCTCGGTCTGCCGGTGGAGGGGAACGTCGCCGCCGTGTCGCGGGCCCTGCTGGACGGTGAGGCGGTGGCGTTGCGCGCCGAGGTGAGCTGGCCGCTGCCGCCGCTCCCGGTCGCGGACGAGGGGTCGTACACGATCCGGGTCACGGACCGGCTGGTCGAGCCGGGCGGGCGGGAGGCGGTGCTCCGGCCGCCGACCCTCGTCGTCGGCGTCGGTGCCTCGAAGGGCGCCCCCGTGGACGAGGTGCTCGGCCTGGTCGGGGACGCCCTGCGCGAGGCGGGGCTGTCGGCCGCGTCGGTCGCCGAGCTGGCCACCGTGGACGCCAAGGCCGACGAGCCCGGCATCGTGGAGGCGGCCCGGCGGCTCGGGGTGCCGCTGGTGACGTACGCCGCCGGGGAGTTGGCGCGCGTCGAGGTGCCCAACCCGTCCGACGCCCCGCTGGCCGCCGTCGGCACGCCGTCGGTCGCGGAGGCCGCCGCGCTGGTGGGCGGGGGCGAACTCCTCGTGCCGAAGCGGAAGTCGGCGGCGCGGCCCGCGATGGCGACCTGTGCCGTCGTACGGCGGCCGGGGCGCGGGCGGCTCGCGGTGGTCGGACTCGGGCCGGGTGCCCGGGACCTGCTCACCCCGCGGGCGAAGGCCGAACTGCGGCGCGCCTCCGTGCTGGTGGGGCTCGACCAGTACGTCGACCAGATCCGCGACCTGCTGCGGCCGGGCACGCGGGTGCTGGAGTCCGGTCTCGGGGCGGAGGAGGAGCGGGCCCGCACGGCCGTCGCCGAGGCCCGGCGCGGGCAGGCGGTCGCGATCGTCGGCAGCGGCGACGCCGGGGTGTACGCCATGGCCTCCCCGGCGCTCGCGGAGGCGTCCGACGACATCGACGTGGTCGGGGTGCCGGGCGTGACGGCGGCGCTGGCGGCCGGGGCGGTCCTGGGGGCGCCGCTGGGCCACGACCACGTGTCGATCAGCCTGTCCGACCTGCACACGCCGTGGGAGGTCATCGAGCGGCGGGTGCGGGCGGCGGCCGAGGCGGACATCGTGGTGACGTTCTACAACCCGCGCAGCCGGGGCCGTGACTGGCAGCTCCCGAAGGCCCTCGCGATCCTCGCGGAGCACCGCGAGCCGGCCACACCGGTCGGGATCGTGCGCAACGCGTCCCGCGCGGACGAGTCGAGCCGGCTGACCACGCTGGCCGCGCTCGATCCGGCGTGGGTGGACATGATGACGGTCGTGACCGTGGGCAACACGGCGACCCGTGAGGTCGCGGGGCGCATGGTCACCCCGCGCGGCTACCGCTGGCAGGAGGAGGCACGGTGAACCGTGTGGTGCACCCCATCGAGCAGGAGTCCTTCCGGCGGCTGCGCGCCCGCCTCGACACCTCGCACTTCCCGCCGCTGACCCGGGCGGTGGTGGAGCGGGTCGTCCACTCCGCGGCCGACCTGGAGTACGCGTCCGATCTCGTCATGGACGAGGGCGAGCTGGCGAAGGCCCACGCCGCGCTGCACGCCGGGGCGCCGGTCGTGGTGGACGTGGAGATGGTCGCGGCCGGGATCACCCGCCGGCCGACCGTGTGCCGGCTCAAGGACGCCGTCGCCGGTCCCGGCCTGACGCGTTCGGCGCACGCCGTGCGGCTGGCGTACGAGGAGGTCGGGCCCGGCGCCCTGTGGGTGATCGGCTGTGCGCCGACCGCCCTGGAGGAGCTGCTGACCCTGGACGCCTCCCCCGCGCTCGTCATCGGGCTGCCCGTCGGTTTCGTCGGGGCGGCCGAGTCCAAGGCCGCGTTGCGGGAGAGCGGGCTGCCCGCCGTGAGCAACGTGTCCGAGAAGGGCGGGTCGGCGGTCGCCGCCGCCGCGCTCAACGCCCTGCTGTACCACCCGATCCCACCTGAGGAGAACCTGTGACCACCCCGCCGCCCGCCCTGCTCATCGCCGGCCACGGCACCCGGGACGACGCCGGAGCGGAGGCGTTCCGCGACTTCGTGCGGGAGCTGGGGCGCCGTCATCCCGAACTGCCCGTCGCGGGCGGCTTCATCGAGCTGTCCCCGCCGCCGCTGGGCGAGGCCGTCGCCGAGCTGGTGGAGCGGGGGGCGCGGCGGTTCGCCGCCGTACCGCTGATGCTGGTGTCCGCCGGGCACGCCAAGGGGGACATCCCGGCGGCGCTGGCCCGCGAGAAGGAACGGCACCCGGGGATCTCGTACACGTACGGCCGTCCGCTGGGCCCGCACCCCGCGCTGCTGAGCGTGCTGGAGCGGCGGCTCGCCCAGGCGGTGGACCCGTCCTGGGACCCGGCCGAGGTGACCGTGCTCCTGGTGGGGCGCGGGTCGACGGACCCGGACGCCAACGCCGAGGTGTTCAAGGCGGCGCGGCTGCTGTGGGAGGGGCGCGGGTACGCGGGCGTGGAGACGGCGTTCGTGTCGCTGGCGGCGCCGGACGTGCCGGGCGGCCTGGAGAGGTGCGCGCGGCTGGGGGCGCGCAGGGTCGTGGTGCTGCCGTACTTCCTGTTCACCGGGATCCTGCCGGACCGGGTGCGGCTGCGGACGGAGGAGTGGGCGGCGGCGCACCCGGAGACCGAGGTGCGGTCGGCGGACGTCATCGGCCCGGAGCCGGAGCTGCTGGATCTGGTGTGGGAGCGGTACGAGGAGGCCGTGAAGGGCGATCTGCGGATGAACTGCGACTCGTGCGTGTACCGGATCGCGCTGCCGGGCTTCGAGGACAAAGTGGGGCTCGCGCAGCAGCCGCACTTCCACCCGGACGACGACGGTCACCATCACGGGCATCACCACGGGCACGGCCACGCGCACTCCCATGCGCACTGAGCCGACGGCCGGCGGGCACGATCTGCGGCACCACGGGGACGCCGAGGTCCGTGACGACGGCGTCGCGCTGGTCGACCTCGCGGTGAACGTCCGCGCGGACACGCCTCCGGGGTGGCTGCGGGAGCACGTCGCCGGGTCGCTGGCGGGGCTGGCCGCCTACCCGGACGGGCGGGCGGCGCGGGCGGCGGTGGCGGCGCGGCACGGGCTGCCGGTGGAGCGGGTGCTGCTGACGGCCGGTGCGGCGGAGGCGTTCGTGCTGCTGGCGCGGGCGCTGAAGGTGAGCCGGCCGGTGGTGGTGCATCCGCAGTTCACGGAGCCGGAGGCGGCGCTGCGGGACGCCGGGCACGCGGTGGACCGGGTGCTGCTGCGGGAGGCGCACGGCTTCCGGCTGGACCCGGCGGCGGTGCCGGAGGACGCGGACCTGGTGGTGATCGGCAACCCGACGAACCCGACGTCGGTGCTGCACCCGGCCGGGACGGTCGCCCGGCTCGCCCGGCCGGGGCGGACGCTGGTGGTGGACGAGGCGTTCATGGACGCGGTGCCGGGTGAGCGCGAGGCGCTGGCCGGGCGGACGGACGTGCCCGGTCTCGTCGTCCTGCGCAGCCTCACCAAGACGTGGGGGCTCGCGGGGCTGCGGATCGGTTACGTCCTGGCGGCTCCGGAGGTCGTCGCGGAGCTGGAACGGGCGCAGCCGTTGTGGCCGGTGTCCACGCCGGCGCTGGCGGCGGCGGAGGCGTGTGTGGGGCCCCGGGCCCTGGCGGAGGCGGCGGACGCGGCCCGTCGTGTCGCGGTGGACCGTGCTCATCTGGTCGCGGGGCTGCGGGTGTTCGCCGACCGCGGTCTGCGGGTCGTGGAACCCGCGGAGGGACCCTTCGTCCTGGTCCGGCTGGAGCGGGCGGCGACGGTGCGGCGACGGTTGCGGGCGCTCGGTTACGCGGTGCGGCGTGGGGACACGTTTCCGGGGCTGGACGAGGAGTGGCTGCGGGTGGCGGTGCGGGGCCGGGGGACGGTGGACGGGTTCCTGGGCGCGCTGGGGGAGGCACTGAGGACAGTTTGATTCGCCCCCGCCGCCCCTTCCCGTCCCGAACCCGGGGCTCCGCCCCGGACCCCGCTCCTCAAACGCCGGAGGGGCTGAATCTCAGCCTCTCCGGCGTTTGAGGAGCGGGGGTTTGGGGGCAGCGCCCCCGGGACGGGTAAGGGCGGCGGGGGCGAAAAACGTCAGTTCGCGCGCCCCCGACGGGCCAGCACCACCGCTCCACCACCCGCCGCCAGCAGGGCGACCGCACCGCCCGCGACGTACGGCGTCATCGAGTCACCGCCCGTCTCGGCCAGGTTGGCCCCCGTGGGCGCGGCCCGTCCGGCCCGCGCTCCCTGCGCCTGGACGCCGGGAGCGGCGGGAGCCTCGCACCTGGCCTCGGCCAGCGTCAGCGTGCCCTCGACCTCGGCGACGTTCAGCCTCAACGGATCGACGGAGACCTCGAGCCGCAGCGCGGTCGCCGCGGCCGTGGTCGACGTGGTCCCGGTCTTCGACAGGTCGAGGCGGACCTCACCGACACCCGGCACCTCGACATGGGTGGGCCCCCCGGCCGTCAGCCTGACGCGTTTGCCGAGGACCCTCACCGAGGCGGGCAGCGTCACCGAGGCGTGCGGGGTCCTCCCCGTCTCGCAGACCGCCTTGGAGCTCACCGCCTCGAGCTCGACGACCGGCAGCAGCGGCAGACCGGGCACATGGAGCCGCGCCCCGGAGAGGGTGGTGGACGCCTCGGCCCGGTCACCGTCCACCGTCGCACCCGCGTCGGCCACCTCCGCCCGCAGCACGCTGAAGGGCTTGCCGCCGTCGACGCCGTCGAGGACGGCGGTGAGGGCCGTCTTCCGCGCGCTCCGCGGTGCCCGGACCTCGTTGAGGGAGACGGTGAGCGGCGCGTGGACGGTCTTGTCGAGCAGGGACACGTCCAGTCCGGTGCGCAGGACGGCGGCGCTCGCGCTGCCGTGGCCCCCGGTGGCGTGCGCCGAGCCCGTTCCGGCCAGGGCGGCGAGGACGGTGGCCACGGCGACGGCGGACCAACGGCGGGCGCGCATGCGGAAGTTGATGGTGTACACGATGGTGGGACCCCCATGGGACATGACTGGGACCCGGAAAGAATGTCCGTGCGCACGACGAACCGTCAGCGATCCGCCGCCTCTTCACTCCTTCGAGGCGAGTTGGCGGATGCGTTCGAATCAAAAGGCACGGCTGTTCCCGGCCGTCACCCGACCACGCGCCCGTTCAGCACCACCCGGCGCGGATCCGTCAGTACGCGGACGTCCGCGCGCGGGTCGGAGCCGTAGACCACCAGGTCCGCCGGCGCGCCCTCCTCCAGGCCCGGCCGGCCGAGCCACTTCCTGGCCGCCCAGGTCCCGGCCGCGAGCGCCTCGACCGGCGGAATGCCCGCCTTGGCCAGTTCCGCGACCTCGTCGGCCGCCAGGCCGTGCGGGAGGGTGCCGCCGGCGTCCGTACCGACGAACACGGGGATGCCGGCGTCGTGTGCGGAGCGCACGGTGTCGTAGCGGCGTTCATGGAGTCGGCGCATATGGGCCGACCAGCGGGGGAACCTGGACTCGCCGCCGTCGGCGAGTGCGGGGAAGGTGGCGATGTTGACGAGGGTGGGGACGATCGCGACGCCCCGTTCGGCGAAGAGCGGGATGGTGTCGTCGGTCAGGCCCGTCGCGTGCTCGACGCAGTCGATGCCGGCCTCGACCAGGTCCCGCAGGGAGTCCTCGGCGAAGCAGTGCGCGGTGACGCGGGCGCCCAGCCGGTGGGCCTCGGTGATCGCCGCCTCGACGGCGCCGCGCGGCCAGCAGGCCGACAGGTCGCCCAGGTCGCGGTCGATCCAGTCGCCGACCAGCTTCACCCAGCCGTCGCCGCGCCGGGCCTCCTGGGCGACGTGGGCGACGAGGTCGCCGGGTTCGACCTCCCAGGCGTAGTTCCGGATGTAGCGGCGGGTGCGGGCGATGTGCCGCCCGGCCCGGATGATCTTCGGGAGGTCGTCGCGGTCGTCGATCCAGCGGGTGTCGGAGGGCGAGCCGGCGTCGCGCAGCAGCAGGGCGCCGGCGTCGCGGTCGGTGAGCGCCTGCTTCTCGGCGACGTCCTCGGGGACCGCGCCGTGCCGGTCCAGGCCCACGTGGCAGTGGGCGTCGACCAGGCCGGGCAGCACCCAGCCGTCGACGGCGCGGATGTCGCGGGCGCCGACGGGACGGTCGTAGGAGATCCGGCCGCCGACGACCCACAGCTCGTCGCGGACCTCGTCCGGGCCGACGAGGATCCGCCCCTTCACGTGCAGCACCGCGCGTTCGCTCATACCCGGCACCCTAGTCAGGCGCTACTCGGACGTGCCCACCTGGTCCGAGGTCTCCTCCTCCACGTCCGCCATGGCGGGGTCGAGGAGGCGGGAGAGGAAGTGGCGGGTGCGTTCGTGGCGGGGCCGGCCGATGACCTGCTCGGGGGTGCCGTCCTCGACGACCACTCCGCCGTCCATGAAGACGACCCGGTCGGCGACCTCGCGGGCGAAGGTCATCTCGTGGGTGACGACCATCATCGTCATGCCCTCGTCCGCCAGCATCCGCATGACGGCGAGGACGTCACCGACCAGCTCGGGGTCGAGCGCCGAGGTCGGCTCGTCGAACAGCATCACCTCGGGACCCATGGCCAGCGCGCGGGCGATGGCGACGCGCTGCTGCTGGCCGCCGGAGAGGGAGGACGGGTAGGCGTCCGCCTTCTCGGCGAGGCCCACGCGCCCCAGGTTCTCCGCGGCGACCTTCGCGGCCTCCGCCTTGCCCCTGCGCAGCACCCTGCGCTGCGGCAGCGTGAGGTTCTCCGTCACCGTGAGGTGCGGGAAGAGGTTGAACTGCTGGAAGACCATGCCGATACGGCGGCGTACGGCGTCGATGTCGACGTCCGGGTCGGTGAGTTCCGTACCTCCCACGAAGACCTGGCCCTCGGTGGGCTCCTCCAGGAGGTTCACGCACCGCAGCAGGGTCGACTTGCCCGACCCGGACGGGCCGATCACGCAGACGACCTCGCCCTGGCCGATCTCCAGGTCGATGCCGCGCAGCACCTGGTTGTCGCCGAAGGACTTGTGCAGACCGCTGACGCGGATCTCCGGTCGGCTCGACGTCATTTCACGGCCTCCTGGGCCTTGGCCTCCATACGGCGCACGACGAAGCCGAGCGGAACGGTGATCAGCAGGTAGCACAGGCCGGCCACCAGGATGGGGGTGGAGTTGGCGGTCTGGCTGGCCAGGTCGCGGCCGTACTTGGACAGCTCGCGCTCCTCCAGGGTGACGCCGAGGAACAGCACCAGTGAGGAGTCCTTGAAGAGCAGGACGAGTTCGTTGGTGAGCGGCGGCAGGATGATGCGGAAGGCCTGCGGGATGATGACGGAGACCATGGCGCGGGCGGGCGAGAAGCCCAGCGAACGGGCCGCCTCCATCTGCCCCTTGGGGACCGCCTGGATGCCGGCGCGGATCGTCTCCGCCATGTACGCGGCGGCCACCAGGCCGAGTGCGAGGGCGACCTTGCCGTACGTGCCGCCGACGATCTCCGTACCGGGGAAGGCGAGCGGCACGGCGACGCCGATGAAGATGAAGATCAGCAGGGCGGGCAGGCCCCGGAAGATCTCGATGTAGACGCCGGCCAGCCAGCGGTACGGGCCGACGGACGACAGCCGCATCAGCGCGATCACCATGCCGAGGGCGAGCCCGACGGCGAAGCCGGTGACCGTGTAGAGCACGGTGTTCTTCAGCGCCAGCGTGATGACGTCGGGGAACATCCGCTCGGCGATGTCGGCCTGCGCGAACTGGTTCTGCAGCCTGCCCCAGTCGGCCGTGACCGCGAAGGCGATCACGGCCGCGACGAAGACGGCGTACTGGGCACCGCGCGACAGGCTGCGCTTCTGGCGCCTGGTCAGGCCCTTCTTCTTCGGCTGGAGGGGGAGTTTCTCCGTGTCGGCCATGGGATCAGGACGCGGCCGGCGAGGCGGCGGACTCGTCGTACGGGCCGATCCACTTCTCGTACAGCTCCTTGTACGTGCCGTCGGCCTCGGCGTCCGCGAGCGCCTTGTCGATGGCCTCGAGCAGCTTGGTGTTGCCCTTCTTCACCGTGACGCCGTACTGCTCACCGGTGTCGATCTGCTCGGCGACCTGGAAGGCGTCGGCGTTGGCCTTGTCCTTGAGCCAGCCCTGGACGACCGGGTAGTCGATGACGACGGCCTTGACCTGGCCGGTGCGCAGGCCGTTGAGGACGGCGTCGGAGGACTCGAAGGAGACCGGGTCGAAGCCCTCCTTCTTGACGTGGTCCTCGCCGGTGGTCTGCGCCTGCGCGCCGAGCTTGACGTTCTTCGACTTCACGTCGGCGAGGGAGGTGACGCCGCTGTCCTTGTCGACGAGGACGGCCTGGGTGGCGTTGAAGTACGGGTCGGAGAAGTCGACGTTCTTCTTCCGCTCCTCGGTGATGGTCATACCGGCCGCGGCCAGGTCGCACTCGCCGGAGTTGAGGAAGGCACCGGTCTTGAAGTTCTCGAAGGGCGTGTCGAGGATCTCCTGCTTCACGCCCAGGTCCTCGGCGACCAGGTCGATCAGCGCGACGTCGAAGCCCTGCACCTTGCCGTCGATCTCCGACTGGAAGGGCGGGTACGGGAGGTGGGTGCAGGTGGTGAGCTGTCCCGCCTTGACGAGCTCGACACCGCCGGCGGCGGTCTTGGAGCCGCTGCCGCCGTCGTCGCTGGAGGTGCAGGCGGTCAGGAGGACCAGCCCGGCCGTCGCGGTGATGGCGGCCGACACACGGGTCCGGCGGCCGGGGAGCGTCTTCACAGGAGCCTCCTGTCAGGGAACTGTGAGTTCCGATTATAAGGACGGGTTTGAGGACCTCAAACCAAACTTATGGTCGCGAGGGCGTCCGGCCTGCGAACCGTGCGGTCGGACTCCCTCCGAGCCGAAGGTTTACCCTCGAGCTCGTCGTACGTACCCACGCAGCCGCCGAGCAAAGAGAGCACCACCGTGACCCACCTCCTCCTCGATCTGCCCCCGCTGAGCGCCGCGCACTTCGCGTCGATCGAGGACCGGGTGGCACGGCTGCTGAGTACCCGGCAGGACGTCGTGATCATGCAGGGTGAGGCGCTGCTGCCGCTGGAGGGCGCGATCCGCGCGACCGCCGGTCCCGGCACGACCGCGCTGAACGTCATCACCGGCCCCTACGGGCAGACCTTCGGCGACTGGCTGCGGGACTGCGGCGCCACCGTGATCGACCTGACGGTGCCCTTCCACACGGCGGTGACGGCCGAGCAGGTCCGGGCGGCGTTCGCCGAGCACCCGGAGATCGACTTCGTCTCCCTGGTGCACGCGGAGGCGGCGACCGGGAACACCAACCCGGTCGCGGAGATCGGCGAGGTGGTGCGGGCGCACGGGGCGCTGTTCTACCTGGACGCGGTGGCGTCGATCGGGGCGGAGCCGGTGCTGCCGGACGCGTGGGGCGTGGACCTGTGCGTGATCGGGGCGCAGAAGGCGATGGGCGGCCCGGCCGGGGTGTCGGCGGTGTCGGTGAGCGAGCGGGCGTGGGCGCGGATGGCGGCGAACCCCCGGGCGCCGCGCCGTTCCTATCTGTCGCTGCTGGACTGGAAGGAGCGCTGGATCGACGGCGGGCGCAAGGCGCTGCCGCACGCTCCGGCGCAGCTGGAGATGCTGGCGCTGGAAGCGTGCGTGGAGCGGATCGAGGCGGCCGGGCCGGACGCGGTGATGGCGCGGCACGCCTCCGCCGCGGCGGCGACGCGGGCCGGGGCGGTCGCACTGGGCGGAGGTCTTGAGCCGTACGTGCGTGACGCGGCGGACGCGGCGCCGGTCGCCACGACCCTGCGGGCGCCGGCCGGCACGGTGGCGTCGGAGCTGGTGGCCCGCGCGCTGGCCGCCGATCCGGCGCTTCCGCTGGCCGCGGGCGGGGGTGCGCTCGCCAAGGAGATGATCCGGGTCAACCACTATGGTCCCGAGGCGACGCCGGGGGCGGTGCGGGCGAGTCTGGCGGCGTTGGGGGCGGCGCTCGGTGAGCGAGGGCCGGGCGTGGACACGGAGGGGGCCCTGCGGGCCGCGGAAGCGGTCTGGCGCTGAGCGCGGGCCGGGGGCGTCCGTTCTTCTTCGCCCCCGCCGCCCCCTCCCGTCCCGAACCCGGGGCTCCGCCCCGGACCCCGCTCCTCAAACGCCGGAGGGGCTGCCAAACCAGCCCGTCCGGCGTTTGAGGACGAGGCCCGTTCAGGGCCGAAGGGGGGTCCGGGGGCGCAGCCCCCGGGGGACGGGGACGGGAAGGGGCGGCGGGGGCGACATCAATGGCGGCGGACGATCCGGTCGCCGGGGCGGAGGTCGGCCCGCCCGGGTGCTCGTCCACCCGATCGAGGAGTACGCGCGGCGCGACGGTCACGCCGGCCTCCTGCGGGAGCGTATCGACGGGGTAACCGGACCGTGAATTCCGTGGGATTATCGAAATCCCTCGCACAGATTCTCCCCAGACATTCCTTACGCTTATTTCCCGATTACCCTCCGGAACAGCTTCCCGTCTTCTTCTGCCCGGTTTCCCCGACCCTAAACGACACGATTTCGCGAGCTTTCCGGGCGCCGTCACGGGAGTTACACAGTTGTGACCAGTCCCACATCGCGCCCGCTTTGCACCATATACACCGCTCAAATGCGGTCATATCGCCGACCCCTCGCGCGACCACACCCGCACGCGCGATAACACAGATCAGGTCGGCACGTAACCCCGACAGACGATGCAATTTTGAATTTACCTGGGTAAGTTCAATTTGCATGACTGCCGCACAAACAGACCTGCAAATCGACCGCCCCACCGTGGCGGACGGAGCCGTGCTGTGGCGGATAGCCAAGGACTCGAAGGTCCTCGACCTGAACTCGTCGTACAGCTATCTGCTGTGGTGCCGTGACTTCGCCGCCACCTCGGCCGTCGCTCGCGACGAGCGCGGAGAGCCGATCGGCTTCGTCAGCGGATACCTGCGGCCGGACAGCCCGCGCACCCTGTTCGTCTGGCAGGTCGCGGTCGACGCGTCGTACCGCGGCCGCGGCCTCGCCGCGGCGATGCTCGACGGACTGGCCGCCCGGACCGCCGAGGAGCACCAGGTGGACACCGTGGAAACCACCATCACGCCGGGGAACACCGCGTCCGAGCGCCTGTTCACCGCGTTCGCGGAGCGTCACGGCGCCCTGCTGGAGCGCGAGGTGCTGTTCGACGCCGGCCGGTTCCCCGACGGGCCGCACGACCCCGAGGTGCTGTACCGCATCGGGCCGCTCACACGCTGACCGCGCGGCCCGGCCCCCGACCTTCCGACTTCTTCCGACTCCCTCTGACCTCCCACGCCACCGAGGAGCGATTCGTCGTGACCATCACCCAGCCCGACCTCAGCGTCTTCGAGACCCTCGAGTCCGAGGTGCGCAGCTACTGCCGCGGCTGGCCCACCGTCTTCGACCGTGCGCACGGCAGCCGCATGTACGACGAGGACGGCCACGAGTACCTCGACTTCTTCGCCGGAGCCGGCTCACTCAACTACGGGCACAACAACCCCGTGCTGAAACGGGCCCTGATCGACTACCTGGAGCGGGACGGCGTCACGCACGGCCTCGACATGTCGACGACGGCCAAGCGCGCGTTCCTGGAGTCCTTCCAGAACTACGTCCTCCGCCCGCGCGACCTGCCGTACAAGGTCATGTTCCCGGGCCCGACGGGCACCAACGCCGTGGAGTCCGCGCTGAAGCTGGCGCGGAAGGTGAAGGGGCGCGAGGCGATCGTGTCGTTCACCAACGCCTTCCACGGCATGTCGCTGGGCTCGCTCGCGGTGACCGGCAACGCCTTCAAGCGGGCCGGCGCCGGCATCCCGCTGGTGCACGGCACGCCGATGCCGTTCGACAACTACTTCGACGGCAAGGTCGAGGACTTCCTCTGGTTCGAGCGGCTCCTGGAGGACCAGGGCTCCGGCCTCAACAAGCCCGCCGCCGTGATCGTCGAGACCGTGCAGGGCGAGGGCGGCATCAACGTCGCCCGGCCCGAGTGGCTGCGCGCCCTGGCCGCCCTGTGCGAACGCCAGGACATGCTGCTCATCGTCGACGACATCCAGATGGGCTGCGGCCGTACCGGCGCCTTCTTCTCCTTCGAGGAGGCGGGCATCACGCCCGACATCGTCACCGTCTCCAAGTCGATCAGCGGCTACGGCCTGCCGATGGCGCTGACCCTGTTCAAGCCCGAACTGGACGTCTGGGAGCCGGGCGAGCACAACGGCACCTTCCGCGGCAACAACCCCGCCTTCGTCACGGCCACCGCGGCCCTGGAGGCGTACTGGGCCGACGGCTCCGCGATGGAGAAGCAGACCCGTACGCGCGGCGAGCAGGTCGAGCAGGCGCTGATCGCCATCACCGAGGAGAACCTCGCCGACGTCAAGGAGTACCGCGGTCGCGGCCTGGTGTGGGGCCTGGAGTTCCACGACAAGGAACGCGCGGGCCGCATCGCCGGGCGCGCCTTCGAACTCGGGCTGCTCATCGAGACGTCCGGTCCCGAGAGCGAGGTCGTCAAGCTGCTGCCGTCCCTGACCATCACCCCGGACGAGCTGGACGAGGGGCTCACCACCCTCGCCCGCGCCGTCCGGGAAACCGCCTGAAACACACATCCGAGCCGAGGAGGCATCGCACCACCGTGATCGTCCGTTCGTTCAAGGAGCTCGAAGGCACCGACCGGCACGTGAAATCGGCGTCCGGCACCTGGGAGAGCAAGCGCATCGTCCTCGCCAAGGAGAAGGTCGGCTTCTCCGTGCACGAGACGATCCTGTACGCGGGTACCGAGACCGACATGTGGTACGCGAACCACATCGAGGCCGTCGTCTGCACCAAGGGCGACGCCGAGCTGACCGACCGCGAGACCGGGAAGACGTACCACATCACCCCCGGCACCATGTACCTCCTGAACGGCCACGAGCGGCACACGCTCAAGGTCAAGGAGGACTTCCACTGCATCTGTGTCTTCAACCCGCCCGTCACCGGACGGGAGGACCACGACGAGAACGGCGTCTACCCGCTGCTCACCGAGGAGGTGTGAGTCACCGTGACCACCACGACCACGAACGTCACCGACCTCTACCCCACCCGCGGCGCCACCGAGGTGGCGACTCCCCGGCAGGACCCGGTCGTCTGGGGCTCCCCGGACACGCCCGGTCCCGTCTCCACCGGTGACCTCCAGGCTCTGGAGCGCGACGGCTTCCTCGCCGTCGACCAGCTCATCGGACCGGACGAGGTGGGCGAGTACCAGCGCGAGCTGGAGCGGCTCACCACCGACCCGGCGATCCGCGCGGACGAGCGCTCCATCGTGGAGCCGCAGTCCAAGGAGATCCGGTCCGTGTTCGAGGTGCACAGGATCAGCGAGGTCTTCGCGAAGCTGGTGCGCGACGAACGCGTGGTCGGGCGGGCCCGGCAGATCCTCGGTTCGGACGTCTACGTCCACCAGTCGCGGATCAACGTCAAGCCGGGCTTCGGCGCCAGCGGCTTCTACTGGCACTCGGACTTCGAGACCTGGCACGCCGAGGACGGCCTGCCGAACATGCGCACCATCTCGGTCTCGATCGCGCTCACCGAGAACTACGACACCAACGGCGGTCTCATGATCATGCCGGGGTCGCACAAGACGTTCCTCGGATGCGCGGGGGCCACGCCGAAGGACAACTACAAGAAGTCCCTGCAGATGCAGGACGCGGGGACGCCGTCCGACGAGGCGCTGACGAAGATGGCGTCGGAGTACGGCATCAGGCTGTTCACCGGCAAGGCCGGCTCGGCGACCTGGTTCGACTGCAACGCCATGCACGGCTCCGGCGACAACATCACGCCGTTCCCGCGCAGCAACGTGTTCATCGTGTTCAACAGCGTGGAGAACACGGCGGTCGAGCCGTTCGCGGCACCGATCCGGCGGCCTGAGTTCATCGGGGCGCGGGACTTCACTCCCGTCCGGTGAACCGGACCCGGCCGGGGGTCCGGGGGTCGCCCCCGGATGACACGGCATCGGGGCGCGGGACTTCGCTCCGGTGAAGCAGCCGCGTGACACGGACCGCGGGCCGGGCCTCCTCGTGTGGGACAGGGAGGCACCGGCCCGCTTCCGTGTGTCCGGCGAACGGTCAGCCGGACAGCGCGTCCAGCAGCCGGTCCACGTCGGCGGCCGTGTTGTACAGGTGGAAGGACGCCCGCAGATTGCCCGCGCGGTTCGACACCGCGATCCCCGCCTCGGCCAACTCCGGCTGGAGGCGGCCCAGTCCGGGCACGGACACGATCACCGAGCGGGGCGCGGGGACGGGCTCGTGGCCCAGGCCGGCGAGCCCCGCGCGGAAGCGGTCGGCGAGGGCCAGGTCGTGGGCGCGGACGGTGTCCACGCCGATCTCCTCGAGCAGTTCGAGGGAGGTACGCAGTCCCGCGTAGGTGAACAGGGCGGGACTGGAGTCGAACCGCCGTGCGGAGCGGGCCAGTTCGGCGACCGGCCCGTAGCAGCTGTCCCAGGGGTTCTCCGCCGCGACCCAGCTCGCCTGTACCGACGGCAGATCGCCGAGGTCCTCGGGCACCACCAGGAAAGCCGCCCCGTGCGGGCCGAGCAGCCACTTGTGGACGATGGCGACGGAGTAGTCGAACGCGTCGGCCTCCGCCGGCAGCCAGCCGGCCGCCTGGGAGAAGTCGACGTAGGTACGGGCCCCGTGGTCCCGGGCGGCCTCGCGCAGCGCGGCGAGGTCGGCGATCCGGCCGTCGGCGGACTGTACGGCGCTGACCGCTGCCAGCGCGGTGCCCGGCCGGACGGAGTCGGCGAGCCGCTCCAGCGGCACGGCCCGCACCTTGAGGTCGCCACGGGTGTGGAAGGGGTTGAGGACGGAGGCGAAGTCGTCCTCCACGGTGAGGACTTCGGCACCGGGCGGCAGCGAGGCGGCGATCAGCGCGGTGTGCAGAGCGGCCGTGGCCCCGGCCGCGACCCGCTCGACGGGAACGCCGACGATCCGGGCGTACGCGGCCCGGCAGGCCTCGACGTCGGCGAAGAGCGGATCCAGCGCACGTCCCTCCGCCCGCAGCCGTACGGCGTCCTGGAGCGCGGCCACGGTACGGGCGGGCAGGAGAGCGCTGCTCGCGGTGTTCAGGTAGGTGTTCTTCGGGGCGAACTCGGCACGGACGAGGTTCTCGAAGGTCTCCATGGGACCACTGTGCGGCCCCGGGATCCCCCCGTCCATTGCCGAATTCTGCGCGATATCCCGAAGGAAGCCTTATGTGTACGCGCCGACCTGCGCGTTCTACTGCTGCGGCACCGCGCATCCGTCCGGGCCACAGGCCTCCGCGTCACCGTCGACCAGGGTCAGCGGCGGGCGCTCGCCCCAGGCCTGGCTCAGCGCCCGGGTGAACACCTCGGCGGGCTGGGCGCCGGAGACGCCGTACTTGCGGTCCAGCACGAAGAACGGCACACCGTTCGCGCCGAGCTCCGCGGCCTCCCGCTCGTCGGCGCGCACCTCGTCGGCGTACGCCTTCGGATCGGCGAGGACCTCGCGCACCGCGTCGGCGTCGAGACCGGCGGCACCGGCGAGTTCGACGAGCCGTTCGTCGTCGTTGAAGACGGACCGCTCCTCGGCGAAGTTCGCCCTGTACAGCAGGTCGAGCAGCTCCACCTGGCGGCCCCGCTCACGGGCGAAGTGCAGCAGGCGGTGCATGTCGAAGGTGCTGCCGTGGTCGCGGCCCCGGGTGCGGTAGGGCAGGCCCTCGGCGGCGGCCTGGGTGCCCAGGTTGTCCTCGCCGGCCTCGGCCTGCGCCTCGCTCATGCCGTACTTCCTGGTGAGCATCGAGAGCACCGGCTGGATGTCGTCCTTGGCGCGTCCCGGGTCCAGCTCGAAGGAACGGTGCACGACCTCGACCTGCTCACGGTGCGGGAAGGCGGCCAGCGCCTTCTCGAAGCGGGCCTTTCCGACATAGCACCAGGGACAGGCGATATCGGACCAGATTTCGACGCGCATCGTGATCGGCACTCCAGGTCGTGCGGGTACGGAGACTCCCTCCGGCGACTACGTGAACATTCAACGAGCCGCCTCCATTCCCTCAGCTGCCGTCCCGCAGGTCACTCGGCCAGTGGGGCCGGTACTCGACGTGGTCGTACGTCACCACGCACCCCTCCCCCATCGGCGACTGGGTCATGAAGCCGACCAGCGCGGCCCCGGTCTCCTTCTCGTCGCCGAGGGTGAAGAGCCGGACGAAGGTCCAGCGCTCGCCGTCGCGGGAGGCGTGGAAGGCGAAGGCGCGCCCGGTGCGGCTCACCCGGAGCCAGACGGAACTGCCGTCGACGGTGAAGGAGTTGACGTCGTCGGAGTGCCCCCGGGTGACCACCGTGCAGACGGTGGGCACGTCCGGCGAGTACTCCAGACAGAGCTTGGCCCACGCCCGCTCACCGACATGGACGTACAGCACCCCGGCGTCGAAGGCCCCGGCGAACCCGACGGTGACCCGCGCGATCAGCTGGAAGTCCCCCTCGGGCGCACCCAGCAGACGCGGCGCGTCCGAGGCCGGCTCCAGCGCCTCGTCGGTGGGCGGCACGAACCGGTCCTGCCGGGGTCCGGCCCACCCGGTGAGGACCCCGCCCTCGTGGGACCAGTGCCCGTCGGGGCCGTACGTGCGCAGGGGGAAAGGCAGTTCGGGAAGCTTCATATCCATGAACCGATTATCTCCGGTGGGGTGATACGGGGGCGCGGGGCTGTATCGATCAGCGACTCCGCCGCGGGGCGCGACCCGCCACGACGGCGCCGCAGCCGACACACAACCGCGCCCCTGCGGCGCGACCTCGAAGCGCTATCGCTCAAGAACCCCGTTGAACCGCCGAGGCAGCCCCAACGGGTTGGAGTCCCGCAGCTCGGCCGGCAGCAGAGCCTCAGGCGTCCCCTGATACACAACCGGACGCAGCCACCGCTCGATGGCCGTGCCGCCCACCGACGTGGACGTCGAAGTGGTCGCCGGGTAGGGGCCGCCGTGGTGCTGGGCCGGGGCGACCGCGACGCCCGTCGGCCAGCCGTTGACCAGGACCCGCCCGGCCAGCGGCGTCAGCTCCTGCACCAGCTCCGCCCCGCGCCCCTCCCCGGCCGCCTCCTCGGCGGAGAGCTGAACCGTCGCCGTGAGGTTGCCCGGCAGTCGCGACAACACCCCCCGCACCTCGGCCTCGTCCTCGTAGCGGGCCACGACGGTGACCGGCCCGAAGCACTCCTCGAGGAGCAGATCGTGCTCCCCCTCCTCGGCCAGCCGGCTCGCCGGAACCGTGAGGAACCCCGCGCTGACGGTGTGCTCGCCGCCCGCGCCCGGCGTCACCGGGGACTCCACGTCGGGGAGCTGGGCGCGCTCGGCGACCCCGGCGACGAAGTTGTCGCGCATGCGGTGGTCGAGCAGGACGCCGGCGTCGGTGTCGCTGACGGCGTCCGTCAGGGACTTGACCAGCGCGTCACCGGCCGCGCCGGCCGGTGCGAGGACGAGGCCCGGCTTCACGCAGAACTGGCCGACGCCCAGCGTCATCGAACCGGCGAGCCCGGCGCCGATCGCCTCGCCGCGCTCGGCGGCGGCGGCCTCGGTGACCACGACCGGGTTCAGGGAGCCCAGCTCACCGTGGAAGGGGATCGGGACGGGCCGGGCGGCGGCCGCGTCGAAGAGGGCGCGGCCCCCGCGGACGGAGCCGGTGAAGCCGGCCGCCGAGACCAGCGGGTGCTTGATCAGCTCGATGCCGGCCTCGAAGCCGTGCACCAGGCCGAGCACGCCCTCGGGGAGGTCGTGGCGGGCGGCGGCCCGGCGCAGCACCTTGGCGACCAGCTCGGACAGTCCGGGGTGGTCGGGGTGGGCCTTGACGACGACCGGGCAGCCGGCCGCGAGCGCGCTCGCGGTGTCGCCGCCGGCCACGGAGAAGGCGAAGGGGAAGTTGGACGCCGAGTAGACGGCGACGACGCCCAGCGGGATCTTGTAGCGGCGCAGGTCCGGGACGGGCGGGGTCGCGGTGTCGTCGGGGTGGTTGACGACGACGTCGAGGAAGGCGCCCTCCTCGACGATGCCGGCGAAGGCGCGCAGCTGGTAGCAGGTGCGGGCGAGTTCGCCGGTGAGCCGGACCGGGCCGAGGGCGGTCTCCGCGTCGGCGACCTCGACGAGCTGGTCCCTGGCCGCTTCCAGCTCGTCGGCGGCCGTGCGCAGGAAGGCCGCGCGGACGGTGCGGTCCGTCAGCGCGCCGCGCGCGTCGTGCGCGGCGCGGACGGCGGCGTCGACCTCCTGGGCCGTGGCCTCCACCGCAACCTGTTCACGCTGCTTCCCGGTTCGGGGGTCGACACTCCAGACTGGTGCTGCTGCCACCGCGGGTCCCTCCACTTGTTTGCCGCATGCAATGCCGCAGTATGTACGTCACCCCACAGGGTTGTTCGATATACTGAACGCCGTCTCTGTGGGTGAATGTGCTTCGGAGACTATTTCCAGGCGAACGAAGGGGTCAAGGGCGATGTCGGCTGGCGAGACGGGCGGCGGGGCGCAGGTCAAGTCCGCGGTACGGACCGTTGAACTGCTCGAATACTTCGCCGGGCGCCCCGGCATGCACTCCCTGGCGGCGGTCCAGGAGGCCGTCGGCTACCCC
This sequence comes from Streptomyces sp. NPDC051740, assembly GCF_044453165.1. Lineage (NCBI taxonomy): Bacteria > Bacillati > Actinomycetota > Actinomycetes > Kitasatosporales > Streptomycetaceae > Streptomyces > Streptomyces sp. NPDC051740. The sequence goes on from NZ_JBITCL010000016.1 coordinate 96,424, forward strand.
AAGTCGAGCCTCTACATGCTGCTGCGCACCCTCGTGGACCTGGGCTGGGTGGAGACGGACGCGACGGGCACGCGGTACGGCATCGGCGTGCGGGCGCTGCTGGTGGGCACGTCGTACATCGACGGCGACGAGGTCGTCGCGGCGGCCCGCCCCACCCTGGACCGGCTCTCCGACGACACCACGGAGACCATCCACCTGGCCCGGCTCGACGGCACCAACGTGGTCTATCTCGCCACCCGCCAGTCGCAGCACTACCTGCGTCCGTTCACCCGGGTCGGCCGCCGGCTGCCCGCGCACTCGACGTCGCTGGGCAAGGCGCTGCTGAGCACGTACCCGGACGAGCAGGTGCGCAAGATGCTCCCGGAGACGCTGCCCGCGCTGACCGAGCACACCATCACGGACCGGGAGAAGCTCATCGAGGAGCTGCACCTGGTGCGGGAGCAGGGCTTCGCCGTGGACCGCGAGGAGAACACGCTGGGGCTGCGCTGCTTCGGTGTGGCGATCCCGTACCGCACCCCCGCGCGGGACGCGATCAGCTGCTCGGTGCCGGTGGCGCGGCTCACGCCCGCGCACGAGCAGATGGTCAAGGACGCCCTGTTCGACGCCCGCGACCGGCTGTCCCTGGCCACCCGGAGGCTCTGACCCGTGGACATCGCCCTGCGGCCGGTGCACGACAGCGACCTGCCGGTCTTCTACCGGCAGCTGAACGACCCGGAGGCGCTGCGCATGGCGGCCTTCACCCCCGAGGACCCGGCCGACCGGGCCGGCTTCGACGCGCACTGGGCGCACATCCGCAGCTCGCCGGGGATCGTGACGCGCACGGTGCTGGGCGACGGCGACGTGGTGGGTCACGCGGCGGTGTACGGGGAGCCGGGCGAGCGCGAGGTGACGTACTGGGTCGACCGCGCCCACTGGGGCCGGGGCATCGCCACGGCCGCGCTGCGCGGGCTGCTGGCGGAGGTGGGCGAACGCCCGCTGTACGCGCGCGTGGCCGCCGACAACGCGGGGTCGCGGCGGGTGCTGGAGCGGTGCGGCTTCGAGGTCTCCGCGCGGGCCACGGCGTACGCGCCCGCGCGGGGTGCGGAGATCGACGAACTCGTGCTCACGCTGGACGGATGACCCGGCACTCCCCCGCACGGCGGAGGCGGATCGTCGGCGTGCAGGAGGTGCGGGCGGGCGGCCGGACGGGAGTCTGAGGGCATGCCACAGACACTCTCCTCCGCCGTCCCCGCCGGCGTTCCCGCGCTCCCCCGCTCCCGCGGGCTGCTGCGCGCCGTCGCCGTCGTGGCCTGCGTGCCCTACCTCGCCCTCAAGACGGCCTGGGTGGCGGGCAGTCACGTCGGCGTGCCGGCGGGCAGCCCGCTCCTTGACCACCGCGCCGGGATGATCGCCGCCAACGTCCTGACGATCCTGATGGACGGCGCGGTGATCGTGCTCGCGCTCCTGCTGACCCGGCCGTGGGGCCGCAGGGTGCCCCCGTGGCTGCTCGTGGCGCCGATGTGGGCCGCTACGGGACTGCTGGCGCCGGTCATGGCCGGCTATCCGCTCCAGATGCTGGTGCGCGCGCTCGGCGGGAGCCCCGCGGGCACCTCCGGCGGCGAGGACGAACCCTTCCTGCACGCATGGGTGTTCGCCCTCGTCTACACCGGGTTCATCGTCCAGGGCCTCGCGCTGGGCACGCTGTTCGCGCTGTACGCCCGGGACCGCTGGGGTCATCTGTGGCACGGCCGGATGTGGGACCCGCCGGCCGCGCCGGCGGGGGTGGCGCAGCGGGTCACCGCGGTGGCGGCGGCCGTGCTCGCGCTGTTCCCGCTGACGACGCGGATCATGTGGGCCTGCGGGGGCACGACCGGGCTGAGCGCGGGCGCCGTCGCGGACCGGGGCAGCGACTTCCACGTCCTGGAGTCGCTGTACGTCGTCTTCCTCATCGCCGCGGTCACCGGCGGAGCGCTCCTGGCCTTCCGGCGCGCTCCGGCGCTGCCGGTGCCGGTGCCGCTCGCCCTCGCCGGGGTCTGCTCCGCCGCCGTGGCCTGCTGGGGCGGCTGGATGGCGATGGCGGCCCTGATCTCCGGCGGGGATCCCGCCGACCGCCCGACGGGGCTGATGCTGCTGACCTACGCTGGCCAGATGATCGTCGGTCTCCTCGTCGCCGCCGTCGGCGCCCGTTTCCTCGTGGCGCGGTCCGCGAGGACCGTCAAGCGCCCGGTGGCATGAGGGCGTTCGCGCGGCTGCTGTTCGGCCGGCGGGCGCGGTCGCGCTGGATCCACCTGATCCTGGGCGGGGCGCTCGCCATGCCCTACGTCTTCGTCGGCGCGGTCGTCGTCGGGCCGTTGTCCGACGGCACCGCCGTCTTCACGTCGATCGGCCTCCAGCTCGCCTCGTTCGGCATCGGTCTGCCGCTGGCCGCCGTCACGTCCCTGTTCCCGCTGACCCGGCCGCTGGAGAGCGCCGCGGTGCGCTGGCTGTGCGGAGTGGGGGCGGACCGGCTCGCCGACGGACCCGCCCGGGGCCGGACCGCCAAGGGCCGCACGGCGCTCTGGTTCACGCTGCACCTGGGGTTCGGCGGGCTCGTCGCCGGGATGTCGCTGGCGGTACCGCCGTTCGCGGCCGTACTGATCGTGATGCCGCTCGTGGCGGGGCCGGGCGACTCCCGGCTGGGGCTCTGGGAGGTCTTCGACCACACCTGGGCGTGGGCACTGGCGCCGGTCGCGGGCGTGGCGTTCCTCCTGACGCTGGCCGGCTGCGCTGCGGGGGCGGGCGCGCTGCTGGCCCGCTGGGCGCCCGCGCTGCTCGGTCCCACCCCCGAGGACCGGCTCGCCGCCGCCGAGGCACGCGCCGCCGACCTCGCCGTACGCAACCGGCTGGCGCGCGAGCTGCACGACTCCGTGGGGCACGCGCTGAGCGCGGTGACCCTGCAGGCGAGCGCGGCCCGCCGGGTCCTCGACAGCGACCCGGAGTTCGTCCGCGAGGCCCTCCTCGCGATCGAGGACACCACGCGGCGCACGGTGGGCGAACTCGACGCGGTGCTCGGCGTCCTGCGGGACGGCGACGCCCCCGGTACGGCCCCGGCGCCCACGCTCGCCGCCGACCTGGACGGTCTGCTGCGCCGCACCCGGGCGGGCGGGCTGACGGTGACGGCCACGATCGGGGCACCGCTGGAGGCCCTGCCGCCGGTGCTCTCCCGCGAGGCCTACCGGATCGTGCAGGAAGGCCTGACCAACGCCGTCAGACACGCCGGCGAGGGGGTCACCGTGACCCTGCGCGTCGAGGTACGGGACGGCCACCTGGAGATCACCGTGGAGAACCCCCTCACCGCACCGTCCGGCACCCGCCCCGGCGGCGGCCACGGCCTGCCCGGCATCGGTTCCCGCACCCACCTCCTGGGCGGCACGACCCACGCGGGCCCGACGCGGGACACCTGGCGCCTGCACGTACGCCTCCCGATCGGGGCGGCCCCGTGATCCGGCCCTCTCACGGAGGGCCGGGAGCCGGACGCCCGACGGAGACGCCCCCGCGCGCAGAGGTCCGCTCCGGCACGCACGCGTGCCCGCCGGCAAGCACGCCCACCGCCGACCGGGCGACCGGCCCCGGCGGCGCGGCCGAACCTCCGCGGAAAGCCCCGCCCCGACACGCGTGCCGGGAGCCGCTCCCGCCGCCGGGGGCGCATCCGCACCCCTCGCCGCCCAGCACCCCGGCCCGAACCGCCCCGCGCCGGACGCGCACGCCGAAAGGACCCAGATGACCGGCCCCGCCCCCATCCGTGTCGTCATCGCCGACGACGAGCGCATGGTGCGCACCGCGTTGCGTGCCATCCTGTCCGCCGAGCCGGACATGGAGGTGGCCGGTGAGGCGGCCACCGGGGCGGAGGCGGTGTCCGTCGTGCGGGAGCGGCGGCCCGATGTCGTGCTGATGGATGTGCGGATGCCAAAGATCGACGGCATCCGCGCCACCGAGCAGATCCTCGCCGGTCTCGACGAGCCGCCCCGGATCGTCGTCGTCACCACCTTCGAGAACGACTCCTACGTGTACGACGCCCTGCGTGCCGGAGCCGCCGGTTTCCTGCTCAAGCGGGCGGACGCCGACGCGCTCGTCGGGGCGGTACGGCTGGTGGCCCGCAGCGACACCCTGCTGTTCCCGGCGGCCGTCCGTGCCCTCGCCGCCGAGCACGCGCGCGCGTACCCCGCGCCTCCCGCGTGGGTGGCGCGACTGACCGGACGCGAGAGCGAGGTGCTGCGGCACATGGCGGGCGGGCTGACCAACGCGGAGATCGCCCGGCGGATGGGGGTCGGCGCCGCGACGGTGAAGACGCACGTGGCGTCGGTGCTGGCCAAGACGGGCGCCCGGGACCGCACCCAGGCCGTGATCGCCGCCTACGAGGCGGGCTTCCTGCGCGGCACGTGAGCGGCCCGGCACGTGAGCGCCGGACGCGGGGCCGGCTCCATGAACGCCCCATGAGAAACCGGTCGGAAGGGAACGATCCGGCCCGTCCCGTTCGTCTGTCCGAACGGAATGAACAGGACGATCAGGCGTGCTTCCGTCTTCACCCTGCTCCTGGTGTTCTCCCTGCTGATCAGGGCGACCTGGGTGCAGTTCTACGAGGGCCGGGCACTCGCGGACGACAGTGACAACCGGCGCAACGCGATCGAGACGTACGCGGAGCCGCTCGGGAACATCATCGTGGCCGGTGAGTCGGTCACCGGCTCGGCGCGGACGAAGGGAGGCGATCTCGCGTACAAACGCACGTACGAGAACGGCCCGCTGTACGCGGCGGTGACGGGCTACGCCTCGCAGGCGTACGCGCCGACGCAGCTCGAGGGCATCTACCAGGATCTGCTCAACGGCACGGATCCACAGCTGAAAACGGTGATGGACACCGTCACCGACCGGCGCGCCGAGCCGGGCAACGTGGTGACGACCATCGACCCGGCGGTGCAGAAGGCGGCGTACGAGGCGCTCGGTGACAAGAAGGGCGCGGCGGTCGCGATCGACCCGAAGACGGGCCGGATCCTCGCGGCGGTGTCGACCCCGTCGTACGACCCGGCGTCGCTGACCGACGCCAACACCGCGGGCGAGGCGTGGAAGGAGCTCACCGCGGATCCGGACAAGCCGCTCACCAACCGGGCGCTGCGCCAGCCGCTGCCGCCGGGCTCGACGTTCAAGCTGGTCGTCGCGGCGGCCGCGCTGGAGGACGGGCTGTACGGGTCGGTGGACGAGGAGACCGACAGTCCCGACCCGTACACGCTGCCGGGCACGGTCACGGACCTCACCAACGAGAACCCGGACGCGCCCTGTGAGGACGCCTCGCTCCGGGTCGCGCTGCAGTACTCCTGCAACAACGTCTTCGCGAAGACGGCCGTCGCCCTGGGCCAGGACAAGGTGCGGGCGATGGCCGAGAAGTTCGGCTTCAACGACGAGACGCAGGACGTGCCGGTGCGCGCCTACACCAGCGTGTACCCCTCGGACATGGTGCCGTCGCAGACCGCGCTCACCGGGATCGGCCAGTTCGACGTGACCGCGACGCCGCTGCAGATGGCGATGGTGTCGGCGGTGATGGCCAACGGCGGGGAGCTGGTGTCGCCCCACATGGTCAGCCGCGTCACCGACAGCGGCGGCGACGTGCTGAAGGACTACGAGGACGAGGCCGGCACGGAGCGGATCGTCAGTGCCTCGACCGCCGAGCAGCTCCGGTCGGCGATGGAGACGGTCGTCGAGGAGGGCACGGGGACGAACGCGCGGTTGTCCGGCGCCACCGTGGGCGGCAAGACGGGCACCGCGCAGCACGGCGAGAACAACAGCAAGACTCCGTACGCCTGGTTCACCTCGTACGCCGAGTCGGACTCCTCGGACCAGGAGGTCGCCGTGGCGGTCGTGGTGGAGCAGTCCGACGCGGCCCGCTCGGAGGTCAGCGGCAACGGCCTGGCGGCCCCGGTCGCCAAGGCGGCGATGGAAGCGGCACTGCGGGGCTGAACCTTCCCGGCCGACGGGACGTCTTCACGGACGGCGGGCCGCCCCCTCCCCCCGGGTGCGGCCCGCCGCCTTGCGCGGACGGCTGTTTCACGCCGAACACCCGCCGGATCGGGCCCGCGTTGAACCTCGTCGCGCTACGGCTCGTGTTGTCCCTTCGCATGCCGACCGGACAGACACCGTTCGACCCTCCGCACCGAGCTGTGAATGATCACTGCTACGCTCCGGAACTCACGCCGGTCACTCCGGATTTTCACGTGTCATCTACATGACACACACCGTCATCGGTGCCCGTCGGGCGCCCGACGCCGCTGTGAGGGGAGGGCGCCCGTGGGCACCGTCGTCGACGACGCCGCCGCCGTGGAGTTCCACGCGTTCTTCGAACGCCACTACGCCGAACTGTCCCGGCTGGCCCATCTGCTGACGGGTGAGGCGGACACCGCCGACGATCTGGCGGCGGACGCGCTGCTGGCGCTGTGGCACCGCTGGGACCGGGTGCGCGCCGCCGACCATCCGGCGGCGTACGCCCGGGGGGTGGTGGCCAATCTGGCCCGGACCCGGATCCGCAGCGCGGTGCGCGAGCGGCGGCGGATCGCGCTGTTCTGGTCACCGCGCGAGGAACGGATCGAGAACCCCGACGTGCCGGGGGTGGTGGACGTGCAGGGGGCGCTGCGCCGGCTGCCGTTCCGCAAGCGGGCGTGCGTGGTCCTGCGACACGCCTTCGACCTGTCGGAGAAGGACACCGCGCTGGCGCTGGGCATCTCGGTGGGTACGGTGAAGAGCCAGACCTCGAAGGGGATGACCGAACTGCAGCGGCTGCTGGGCACGCGGGAGGTACCGCGCCAGGTGCACGCGGCGGTGGCGGCCACCGCGGGCGGGAAGACGGCCGGGAGCGTGCGCAAACGCCCCGGCGGGGCCACGGGAAGGAACCGATGACGATGCGGCGGGACGTGCACGAGGAGCTGCGCGCCCGGCTGCACGAGGCGGCCGGGGCGCACGAGCCCGACCGGGAGCGGATGCTGGCCCGGGTGGAGCGCGGCATGGCCGGCCCGGCCCGCCCGGAGCACCGGGCCACGCGACCGCCGCTGTTCGGCTGGGTCCGGGTGGCGGGCGCGACGGCCGCGGTGGCCGGGGTGCTGGCGGTGGGCGGTTACGCCGTCGCGTCCTCGGTGGGGGGCGAGGAGGCGCCGCCGCAGCGGCAGGTGGCCGTCTCGCCGACGCCCACGCGGTCCCCGGAGGCGACGAGCCGGCCGCCCGAGCCGTCGGTGAACCCCGCCCCGGACACCTCGGAGCAGACCCGGAACACGGCCACCCCGCCCGCGGGGACGCCGAGTCCGTCCGGCGGCCCCGAGAAGCCGCCGGCCGGGGTCGAGGACGGGCCGCTGTGGTCGGACGGCTCGGTGGACCCGCACAGCAACGAGTTCTGGGCGCAGAGCAACGTCACCCTGAAGACCACCGAGCGCCTGACCGCGCTCACCGTGGAGCTGCGGATCGCGCAGACCGGCGGGGTGACCTCCACCGGTGCCTGGCGCTCGCTGCCCGAGGACGACTTCGAGCTCTCGGTGGACGAGCGGGACGGCTTCCTCGTCTACGTCTGGACGCTCAAGGACGGCCGTACGGTCGAGCCCGGCGAGTGGGTCTTCGCGGGGCAGTACGACCACGAGCGCGGCGGCCGGGACGCCGGGGAGGACACCTACACGGCGCGGGCCGGTACCGGCTCCGAAGAGCGCGCGGTGGGCGGCGACTTCGCGGCGCAGGACGACGAGGACGCGGCGGACGACGAGGAGTCGTGAAAAAAGATCGTCCGGGCGGCAACCCTTTCCGGAGCGGCGGCGACCAGTAGACGCAAAGACCCTCTCCACACAAGGACATCGCGCATGACTGCACGACCCGAACAGCCCGTCTCCCACCGCCGCCGGACCACCAGGCGGCGGGCCCTGATCGCCGGTGTCTCCGCGCTCGGCATCACGGGCGCGGCGATCGTCACCACGTCGATGCTCTCCACGGCGGGCGCCGCCTCGTCCTGGCCCACCGCCACCGGCAGCAAGGCGGTGTCGAAGACCGTCGCGGTCTCCGGGACGTACGACGGCGGCATGAAGAAGTTCTACGGCACCGGCGCCCTCGGCGGCGACAGCCAGGACGAGGGCCAGGACGCGATCTTCGAGCTGGCCGACGGCGCCACGCTGAAGAACGTGATCATCGGCACCCCGGCCGCCGACGGCGTGCACTGCAAGGGCAGTTGCACGCTGCAGAACGTGTGGTGGCTGGACGTCGGCGAGGACGCCGCCAGCTTCAAGGGCAAGTCGGCGAACTCCGTCTACACGGTGTACGGCGGCGGCGCCAAGGGCGCCGACGACAAGGTGCTCCAGTTCAACGGCGCCGGCAAGCTCGTCATCACCAAGTTCCAGGTCGAGGACTTCGGCAAGTTGGTGCGCTCCTGCGGCAACTGCTCCACGCAGTACAAGCGGACCATCGTCATCAACGACGTCGACATCACGGCGCCCGGCAAGTCGATCGTGGGCATCAACCAGAACTACGGCGACACGGCCTCGCTGCGCAACGTCCGTATCCACGGCGACAGCAAGAAGAAGATCAAGACCTGCATCCGCTACCAGGGCAACAACACCGGCAAGGAGCCGAAGGAACTCGGCACCGGCGCCGACGGCAAGTACTGCAACTTCTCCTCCTCGGACATCACGTACAAGTGATCCCTCCGGGCCCATGACCCCGGGCCGCCGTCCCGACGTCCGACGGCCCGGTGACCGGCCTCGCCCGAGCCCCCCTCGGGCGGCCGGAACCCCCGGTGGTCCGGACCCCCATCCGGACCGCCACCAAGGCGCCCCGCCGGTTCACCCCGGCGGGGCGTCCGTCGTTCGTCCGGGTCCCCGAACAGCGAAAACACCCGAAAACTTTCGGCACGCCTTGTCCCGCTCCCCTCTGTTGACGCCCCGAACCCCACTGGTGACACTCCGGTAAACAACAGAATCCCCCAGACTCCGACAGGAAGTGTCATGCGCCGCCACACCGCACGCCGCACGCTTCTCGTCCCGTTCCTCGCCCTCCTCCTCGCCCTGCTCGCCGCCCCGCCGGGCACCGCACACTCCGGAGCACCACCCGTGAAGAAGCCCACGTACGCCGGTTACCTCTTCGCCTACTTCACCGGCGAGGGCACCGCCGACGGCGAGCAGATCCGCTACGCCCTCAGCCGCGGCAACGACGCCCTGCACTGGCGCGAACTCAACGCCGGCAAGCCGGTGCTGACCTCCACGACCGGCGAGAAGGGGCTGCGCGACCCGTTCGTGATCCGCTCCCCCGGGGGCGACCGGTTCTACATGATCGCCACCGACCTGCGGATGTACCGGAACAGCAGCGGAAGCTGGGACGAGGTCCAGCGGCACGGCAGCAAGTCGATCATGGTGTGGGAGTCCACCGACCTGGTCCACTGGACCGACCAGCGCCTGGTGCAGGTCTCCCCGGACAACGCGGGCAACACCTGGGCCCCGGAGGCCTACTGGGACGACGAGCTCGACGCGTACGTCGTCTTCTGGGCGTCCAAGCTGTACGCCGACGACGACCCGGACCACACCGGATCGACGTACAACAGGATGCTGTACGCGACCACGGAGGACTTCCGCACCTTCAGCGAGCCGAAGGTCTGGAACGACCCGGGCTACTCGGTCATCGACTCGACCGTCGTCAAGCACGAGGACACGTACTACCGCTACACCAAGGACGAGCGCGACCCGTCCTCCGGCTCCCCCTGCTCGAAGTTCATCACCGGTGAGAAGTCGGCGTCGCTGACCGACACCTCGTACGACTTCGTCTCCGACTGCGTCGGCAGCGGCGCGATGAGCCGGGGCGAGGGGCCGACGGTGTTCAAGTCGAACACCGAGGAGAAGTGGTACCTGTTCATCGACGAGTACGGCGGCCGGGGCTACCTCCCCTTCGAGACCACCGACCTCGACTCGGGCGAGTGGACCCCGTCGACGGACTACCAGCTCCCCGCGAGCCCCCGGCACGGCACGGTGATCCCGGTGACGCGGGCGGAGTACGACCGGCTGCTGGCCGCGTACCCGGAGAGCCCCGCGTCGATCGTGGACGCCACGGCCCCCGGCCAGAAGGGGTACGCCGTCGTCAGCGAGGAGACGGGCAAGGTCGTCCTGCCGATGGAGCCGGACGCCGACCTGCGGCACCTCGCGCCCAGGCTGTGGGTGGGCGAGGGCGCGACGGTCAGCCCGGGGCCCGGTGCCCGCCGTGACTTCCGCGAGCCGCGGACGTACACGGTGACGGCGGCGGACGGCACGAAGCGCGAGTGGACCGTCGAGGCGGTGCCCACCCGCAGCCCCGTCCTGCCCGGCCTGTACGCGGACCCGGACGTGCGGTACATGGACGGCCGGTACTGGATCTACCCGACGACGGACGGCTTCCCCGGCTGGGGCGGTACGCGGTTCAAGGCGTTCTCGTCGAGGGACCTGGTCCACTGGAAGGACCACGGGGTGGTCCTCGACCTCGGTCCCGACGTGTCGTGGGCCGACAAGAACGCCTGGGCGCCCGCGATCGCGGAACGCGACGGGAAGTACTACTTCTACTTCTGCGCCGAGCAGCAGATCGGCGTGGCGGTGGCCGACTCCCCGGCCGGCCCCTTCGAGGACGCGCTCGGCAGGCCGCTGATCGGGAAGACGCAGTTCAGCGGCCAGATGATCGACCCGGCCGTGTTCACGGACGACGACGGTCAGTCGTACCTGTACTGGGGCAACGGGCACGGCTACGTGGTCCCGCTCGACGACGACATGGTGTCCTTCGACGCCGCCCGGGTGAAGGACATCACCCCGGACGACTTCCGTGAGGGATCGTTCGTGGTGAAGCGGGACGGCACGTACTACTTCATGTGGTCCGAGGACGACACCCGCAGCGAGAACTACCACGTGGCCTACGCGACCGGCCCGTCCCCGCTCGGCCCCTGGACCGAGCGGGGCACGATCCTGTCCAAGCGCCCCGAGTACGGCATCCTCGGCACCGGTCACCACTCCGTGGTCAACACCCCCGGCACCGACGACTGGTACATCGTCTACCACCGGTTCGCGCTGAACGGCCCCGGCACGTCCGGCGGGGACGGCACGCACCGGGAGACCACCGTCGACCGGCTGGAGTTCGCGGCCGACGGCACGATCGAGCCGGTGGTGCCGACCCTGGAGTCGGTCAGCCCGGTGCGGCGGCGGTGACCGACTCCAGCCAGGCGTAGGCCTCGTCCTGCATCGCGGCGTCGAAGACATGGCCGCTCCCCGGCCACGTCTTCAGCCGCAGCCGCTCCCCGGCACCGCACGCGCGCCAGACGGCCCGCAGTTTGTCGTACGCGACGCGCACCCCGTCGGCGGTGAACAGGGCGTCGAGCCCGCCGTGGAAGAACAGCATCGGCTTCGGCGCGGCGATGCCCGCCACGTCGGGGAGGTCGAGGTGCCGGGCGAGCCCCGGGTGGAGCGTGTGGAACGCCGACTGCCCGCGCAGGGTGTTGTTGCCCGGCACCATCATCTCCTTGAGGCCGGTCATCCAGCACACGCTCACCGCGGCGGCGACGTCGTCGCTGAGCGCGGCGGCCTGCCAGGCGCGGTAACCGCCCATGGAGAAGCCGACGGCGGCGACCCGGCGGGCGTCCACCCGGTCCAGGCCGGCCAGGAAGGCCGCGGCCCGCTGGTCCTCGCGGGCGTGCAGTCCGGCTAGCGAGGAGCCGAGGTGGTAGAGGGTGCTCGCCAGTGCCTGCTGCCGCTCGTAGGCGAGCGGTTCGCGGTCGCCCCAGCCGAGGGCGTCCGCACAGAACACCACGTACCCCCGCCGGGCCAGTTCGTCGCCGACGAAGCGCCCGCCGAAGCACCGGTCCGCCCACTCCTCGGCGGAGGCCAGGCGGGTGTCGTCGTACCAGGGCCGGACGCACTTCTCCTTGCCGATGTCGAACCGGGACCCGTGGTCGTGCAGCAGCAGGACCGCCGGGAACGGGCCGGCGCCCCGCGGGGTGAGCAGGGCGCCGCGGACCCGTCCGTGGCGGGTGAGGGAGAGGGTGACCAGCTCCCGCGTGTACCCGTCGCCGTCCGAACGGGCGGTGAACTCCGGGGCGTACGGCGTCCCGTCCTGCCGGCCGACGAGGAGGTGCTCCTCGACCACCGCGCGGGCCGTGCGCCGCCACGCCCCGAAGTCCCGGACCGGCGAGGTGCCCCAGGCGAGCGGGAAGGTCAGCTCGTCCTTGAGCGCCGCATGGAATCCGGGCAGGTCACCGGTGGCGGTCATACGGCCGCCAGTCGCCGAGGTACGCCTCCCGCGTGTGCGAGGCGGCCTCCGCGCGGGTGAGCTGGGGACGGTTCCCGGGGACGGTGACGACCGCGCCGGGGCCGGTGTTGCGGTACTCGGCGAACCGCTGGTCCTGCCAGGGGTACGCGTCCCGCATGTCGGCGTAGGGCGCGACGGCGTCGACGCCCGCGCCGAGGCGGGTCTCGCGCACGGTGAGCATGGGACGGGCGGTGGTGTCGGAGCTGGGCACCCAGGGGCGGGCCAGCTTGTAGTAGCCGTCGGGGGCCTCGCTGCTGATCCTGCTCCGGGTGACCAGGTAGCCGCGCGGGTTGGCGCCGGCGGTGGAGGGCGCGAAGACGAAGCCGTACGGCGCCTGCGCCAGGTCGGGGCGGACCAGGGTGCGGAAGTGGCAGTGCTCGAAGACGGCGGTGGCCCGGCCGAAGACGAAGTCGACGTCGCCCTCGGCGTAGCAGTGGGCGAAGTACTGGCGGGCGAAGGTGTCCAGGGACAGGGAGTCGGCGTACAGGGTGTCCTGGTGGCCGAGGAAGCGGCAGTGGGTGAAGGCGCTGCGGTCGCCCTGCACCTTGAGGGCGACGGCCTGGGTGCCGCTGGTGCCGGGGAGGTCGGTGCGCAGCCAGTCGTTGGCGAAGGTGATCCAGCGGGCGGTGAAGCCGTCGGGGCGCACGGTGGTGGTGGCCGAGCCGGAGGTGCCGTAGGTGCCGGAGCCGTCCGGCTTGGGGGTGCCGGCCGCGTTGTCGTAGACGATCACCACGTCACGGGGGTCCTCGGAGGCGCCGAGCCAGGTCATGTCGGTGCGGTCGGCGTCGACGGAGACCGTCTCGCGGTAGGTGCCCGGGGCGATGACGAGGGTGCGTCCGGTGCCGGTCGCGGCGGTGACGGCGGCCTGGACGCCGGTGAAGTCACCGGCGCCGTGCGGGTGGACGTACAGGGTGCCGGGGGTGAGGCGGGCGGACGGTGAGCCGTACCGGCCGAACGGGCGGCGGGGCCGGTGGGCGGCCCGGGCGGGGACGGCGGCCAGGGCGAGCGCGGTGGCGGTCGTGGCGCCGGTGAGCAGGAAGTTCCTTCTGGACAGGGGTGAGGGCATGCGGGTGCTCCTTGGGGGACGTCAGCCGGGCCGGGACGGTCCGTGGTGGGGGCGGACCGCCCCGGCCCGGCTGTCGGGAGGGGTCAGCGGATACGGCCGGCGCCCGCGCCGTGCTCGACCAGGAACGGGACGGCCCGGGCCGGGTGGACGGCGGTGCGCAGGGTGGGCGTCCAGCCGGCGCCGGACTGGAGGGTCTCGGCCGGGATCTCCGCGTTGTGCACGGCGATCAGGTCCACGCGCTTGCCGTTGACCACGTTGTGGGCGGCGGTGAGCGGCGCCTCGCTCCACTTCTTGAGGATCTTCGCCGGGCTGATGCCCTTCGCCAGGGTGAAGGCGTTGTGCTCGGCGACGAGCTGGGACTCCTTGCCGACGCCGAAGCTGTAGGAGTAGCCGTCCTCCGCCACGAAGTGGTTGTTGTACACGTCGACCTGTCCGAAGCGGACGCGCGGCGCACGCTCGACCAGGCCGGAGAACAGGTTGTGGTGGAAGGTCGCCTTCAGCTTGCCCCGGTCGCCGACGGCGGTGGACTCGCTGTCGCTGTTGCCGATGAGGATCGTCTTGTCGTGCTCGGTGAAGACGTTCCAGGAGGCGGTGACGTAGTTGGCGCCCTTGACGATGTCCAGCTCCCCGTCGTGCTGCTGGTACAGCATGCCGAAGTGGGTCGGGGCCTCGCTGTCGGGGTGCTCGCCGTCGGTGAAGGTGTTGTGGTCCAGCCAGACGTGGGTGGAGCCGTGGACGACGGCGGTGTCGTACTCGGAGTTCCAGTTGCCCTGGCTGCCGTCGGTCGGGTCCCACTGCGGGAAGCAGTCGATCGGGCTCTCGAGGGCGAGGTTGCGGACGATGACGTTGTCCACGCCCTTGATCTGCAGGCTGGCGCCCTTGATGCCGGCGTTCCGGCCGACGCCGATGATCGTGGTGTTGGAGGGGACGGCCGCCTTGATGGCCGTGTCCTGGGCGGCGGCGGAGGCCCTGCGCAGGCCCTCCTGGCTGTCGTCCGGCTCGGCGCTCAGGTCCTGCTCCAGGCCCCAGGTCCCCGGCGCGTACGCCTCCAGGTAGGCGTCGAAGTCGTAGCCGGGCGCGGCGAACGCCTCGCAGCCCTCGGAGACCGCGTCGATGGTCCCCTTCACCTTGATGATCTTCGGGGCGTCCCCGCCGTCCGCCAGGGCCGCCTTGAACTCGGCCCAGGTGCGCACGGTGTGGACGTGCTCGCGGTCGGCGTCGGCGCCTCCGGTGGTGCCGGTGCCGTGGGAGGCCCAGCCGTCGCCCGCGCCCAGCGTCTGCCGGGCGGCGTCGCGGTGGTGGTGCGACGGGGAGTGGGCCTGGGCGCCGGTACCGGTCAGGACCAGCACGAGGGCGGTGCAGCCGGCCAGCGAGGCGGCTCTCACTGTGGCATGCCCATGCCATCCGGATGTGCTCATGGTGCGGCTCTCCTTTTCCATGGTCCAGGGGGTGTTACGCGACGGCCTCCGGCCAGGTGATCCACGACTGGGGGATCTCCGTGTCCAACCGCCGTACGTCGCGCGGCGCGAGCACCCGGGTGCGCAGCAGCTCCCGGGCGACCAGCCGCGCCACGGCGATGGCGCCCGGCGGATCGAAGTGCGTGTTGTCCTGTTCGGTCGCCGTCCAGTTGAAGTACTTCTTGGTCTCCTCGGCCCCGAGCTCCTGCCACAACGCCAGCGACAGCGCCTGGACGTCGAGCAGCGCGACCCGCTCCTCGGCGGCCAGCGCCCGCATCGCCGCCGGGTACTCCCCGTGGCTCGGCACGGCACGCCCGTCCGCGTCGAACCGCCGCCGCTCCACGGCGGTGGCCAGCACGGGGCGTGCCCCACGGGCCCGCGCCCCCTCCACGTACATCCGCAGGTACTCCTGGTACGTCGACCAGGGCTCGGTGTAACGGGTGGGATCGGCGGACTTCTCGTCGTTGTGCGCGAACTGGACGAGAAGGAAGTCACCGGGCCGGATCGAGGAGAGGATCGCCTCGAGCCGCCCCTCGTCGACGAAGCTCTTGGAACTCCGCCCGTTCACGGCGTGGTTGGCGACGGTGAGATGCCGGTGCAGCAGAAACGGCAACGCCATTCCCCACCCGGTCTCGGGCGCGGCATCGGCGTACTTCTGGGCGGCGGTGGAGTCACCGGCGATGTAGAGGGTGCGGTGACGGCGTCCGCCGGCATGAGCGGTACCGGTTGCGGCGAACGCAAGAGGAAGGGAAGCGACGGCAGCGGAAGTAACCTGCCTACGGCTGAGCGACACAGGCTGTGCCTTTCAACAGGGGGCGGTGGAACGCCCCTTCGGGGGCGCGGGGCTGTACCGGTTCGCGGCTCCGCCGCGTGGGCGCGATCGGCCGGGGACGGCCCGCAGCCCGAAAACCACGGGCCGCCCCGGCGGAACCGCCGATTAGCCCATCTGCTCCTGCCACTCGGCCTGGGCCTCGTTCAGCTGCTCGGCCATCGTGTCCAGGAACTCCTTCGCGCTCATGTCCCCGAGCAGGACCTTCTGGAAGTTCGGCTCGTTGTCAGCCTTGGAGATCGTGTTCCAGTCCGGCAGGTAGTACGGCAGCTGCACGATGCTGGTGGAACCGTCGCTCAGCGCGGCAGCCGCCAGCTTCGTGGGCTCCGCCTTGTTGATCCACTCGTCCTTCGCCGCGTCCGTGTGCGCCGGCACCTGCCCGGCCGCCTCGTTGAACTTCGAGCTCGACTGCGCCGACGTGGCGAACTCGATGAACTTCCAGGCGGCCTCCTTGTTCTTGGATCCCTTGAACAGGCCGACGCCGTCGACCGGGTTGGAGACCTGGACCCGCTTGCCGCCGGGCCCGGTCGGCTGCGGGATGCCCCGGAACTTGTCGGTGGTGAGCGCCTTGACGTGGTCCTGGTACGAACCGAGGTTGTGGTTCAGCATGCCGATCGTGCCGGAGTCCCACTGCGCGACCATCTTGGTGAAGTCGTTGTTCAGGTCGGCCGCGGGGGTGACCTTCTTGAACAGGCCCGCGTACTTCTCCAGGGCCTCGACGTTCTTCGGGTCGTTGACCGTGGTCTTCTTGCCGGAGGAGTCCCAGAACGAGGTGATGCCGGACTGCCCGTACATCGCGTCCAGGGCCTGGGCGATGGAGCCGGCGCCACCGCGGATGGTGTAGCCGAACTCGTTCTTGCCCTTGTTCGTCAGCTTCTCGGCGGCCTCGTAGAACGCGTCCCAGGTGGTCGGCTCCTTCAGGCCCGCCTTCTCGAACAGGTCGGTGCGGTAGTAGAGGACACCGTTGTTCGCCGAGGTCGGGATCGAGTACAGCTTGTCGTCCCCGCCGCCGGCGGCCCGCAGCGACTCGATCATGTCCTTGTTGAGCTTGCCGTTCAGCGGCGACTTGGCCAGCCGGAAGTCCAGCGTGTCGAGCGCGCCCTGGGCCGCGAAGCCCGCGAGCATCGAGGCGCTGATGCCGCCGACGTCCGGCAGGCCGCCGCCCTGGATGGCGGTGTCGACCTTGGACTGGTACTCGGTGGAGGCGATGCCGACGTACTGGACGTCGATGTCCGGGTTCGCCTTCTCGAAGTCGGCGATGATCTGCTTCCAGATCTCGGTGCGGACACCACCGTTGTTGTCCCAGAAGACGATCTTGCCCTTGCCGCTGCCCTCGGCACCGTCGCCACCCGCGCTGCCGCCGTCGTCTCCGCAGGCGGTGGCGGTCAGGGCGAGCACGGCCCCCAGGGCGACGGCGGTCGACGCGCGGCGCCTGCCTGCGCTGTTTCTGAGAATGCTGATCTTCATTGGTCGGCTCTCTTCTTCTGGATCCAACGGACTATGAAGTTGTGGGGGGTCGGTCGGGGACGTACGGCGGTGTTCAGCCGTACGCCGGGGTGCTGATCCGGAACCGCGTGAATGTGGCGGTACCGGCGTGTCCCTGGCCGGTGGGCGCCACGGCGACCAGACCGAGCAGGGCACCGACCCAACGCCAGGGGGTGGCGGCGAAGACCTGGCCGGAGGGGCGGAAGCCGTCCCCGGTGTCGTGGGAGAAGCGGCAGCGCGCCCCGGCGCCGATGTCGACGCGCAGCAGGGCCCGGCCGCCGGGAGCGGGCCTCGGGTGGTCGGCGTCGCGTTCCCGGTCGGCGACCGTCTCGGCGAACCGGTGCACCAGGTGCACCGTGCCGTCCGCGCCGCGCTGGAGCCCGATCCAGCGGTAGGCGTCCCCGAGGACCGTGAGCCCGGCGCGTGCCCCGGGTTCCTCGCTGTCGAGCCGCAGTTCCACCTCGACGGTGCACGGGTCGCCGGGCAGCCGCTGGGTCAGGACGTGGGGCAGTCCGCGCAGGTCGTGCGCGTCGGCGGAGCGGACGCAGGTCAGTCGCAGCCCGTCGGCGGAGTGCTGGGTGGCCCAGCCCTCCTTCGGGTTGGCGGTCCACGTCCACTGGCGGCCGAAGCGTCCGCCGGGGAAGTCGTCGTCGGTGGCCGGCGCGGCGGGGGGCTGCGGCGGCAGGTCCGGGCGGCGGTGTCCGGCGACGGGGGCGCCGTCGTCCCCGAGCACCGGCCAGCCTTCCGCCCCCCAGCTCATCGGCTGGAGGTGCACGACACGGCCGTACGGGCCGCGCTGCTGGAAGTGCAGGAACCAGTCCTCGCCGGACGGGGTGCGTACCCAGCCGCCCTGGTGGGGGCCGTTGACGTCGGTGTCCTTCTGTTCGAGGACGACCTTCTCCTCGTACGGGCCGAAGAACTCGCGGGAGCGGAAGGCGCCCTGCCAGCCGGTCTCCACTCCCCCGGCGGGGGCGAGGATCCAGAACCAGCCGTCGTGCCGGTAGAGCTTGGGTCCTTCCAGGGTGAACCAGCCGGGGATGCGGTCGCCGTCGACGATCACCTTGCCCTCGTCGAGGAGTTCGGTGCCGTGGGGGTGCATCCGGTGGCCGGTGAGGCGGTTCTTGACGCCGGAACGGGACTTGGCCCAGGCGTGCACGAGGTAGGCCTCGCCGGTCTCGTCGTCCCACAGGGGGCACGGGTCGATCAGGCCCTTGCCGGCCTTCACCAGCAGCGGCCGGGTCCAGGGGCCTCGGATCTCGGGGGCGTTGACCTGGAAGATGCCCTGGTCGGGGTCGCCCCAGAAGATCCAGAACCGGTCGTCGTGGTGGCGCAGGGAGGGGGCCCAGACCCCGCAGTCGTGCCGGGGCGTCGTGAACTCGGCTTCGGGTTCCAGGCGTTCGAGGGCGTGGCCGACGAGGGTCCAGTTGACCAGGTCGCGGGAGTGCAGCAGCGGCAGTCCGGGGGCGCGGCCGAAGCTGGAGGCGGTCAGGTAGAAGTCGTCGCCGACACGGATCACGTCCGGGTCGGACCAGTCGGCGTTCAGGACCGGGTTGCGGTAGGCGGTGTCGGTCTGTCCGGCGGTCATGGGCTCACCGCCTTGCGGACCAGGGCCGCGGCGGCGCTCCGGTCGAGCCGGCCGTCGGCGACGACGGTGACGATCCGGCGGACCACGGTCTCGCCGGGCGGCAGGGGCAGCCGGTCGGTGTGGGCGAGGGAGGAGCCGACGCCCGGGTACTCGGCGGTGCGGACGAACCAGGGGTCCTGCCGGGTCTGTTCGGTGGCCCCCGCGAAGACGAGCGTCCAGGTGGATCCGGCGAGCGCGATCCAGTCGGCCGGCCGGCCGTGCGCCTCGCCCTCGCCCTCGGTGCGGGCGGTGAAGACGTCCGGTGCCGTCTCCTCCTTGCGGGCCCGCCAGAAGAAGCCGCCGTACGCGGCTCCGGGGCGGCCGTTGGTGGCGGGGCTGCCGATGGAGAGCGGCGCGCTCGTGACGTTGGTGAGGGAGAAGGTGAAGTCCAGCGCCCAGGCGGTGTCGGTGAGTTCGGTGACGGCGACCGTGCGGCGCTCGCGCAGCAGTTCGCCCGGCGCGGCCATCCAGCGCAGTTCCTCGACGAACCCGTCGGGGTCGCGCAGCTGGTAGGCGGTGTGCCGCTGGGAGCCGTGGTTGTCCAGCTCGGTCGGCCCCCGGTCGCGGACGTAGGTGCGTCCGCCCCAGAAGTTGAACCCCTCGACGTCGGGAACGGCGACACCGACGCCGAGGTGGTGTGCGTGGTCGGCGGGGCTCAGTTCGGTGACCGCCGTGCCGGCCAGGGTGGTGACGGGGTGCAGGTACGGCCGCGGGGAGAGCCGGGCCGGCAGTTCGGGCCGGGTGACGTACCGGCCGACGGGCCGGCCCGCGACGCGCAGCACCACGGAGTCGTTGCCGGTCATCGGGTGCTCACCTCTTTCGGCAGGTGGTGGGCGGGCAGGGCCCAGGGGGCGCCCAGCTCGGAGTAGAGGGACAGGGTGTCGGCGGCGGCCGCGACGAGACCGTCGACGCCGGGCACGACCCGGCGGTTCTCGCCGGGGACGCGGTGCCAGGCTCCGTCGGGCAGCGGGGCCGGGTCGGGGGCCTCGCGGATCGCCTCGACGACCTGCATGAAGGCGCCCGTCCGGTCCGGGGCGACCAGCAGGGGGGTGCCGTCGGTGAGGTGGGCGACGAGGTTCTCCAGCAGGTCGGTGCGGCCGAACCGCATCTCCTCGGGGCCGTGGCCGGCGCGCTGGAGCAGGACGCGGTCCTGCTTGTACCAGAAGGTGATCCGGCCGCTGGTGCCGTGCACCAGGACGTACGGCTCGTCGGCCCGCTCGGCGCACAGGGTCGCGGCGACGGTGACCGAGCCGCCCCGTGCGGTGGTGATCCGTACGCAGGAGGTGTCGTCGGACTCGATGTCGTTGGCGCGCAGCAGCTCGGTCTCGATGCCGGCGACGTCCTCGGCGCGGGTGCTGTCGGCGAGCGCCAGGGCGGTGGCGACGGCGTGGGCGAGCGGGTTGGTGAGCGCGCCGTCGACGACGTCGACGCCGTTCAGCCGGCGCCGGCCCGCCCAGGGCGCCCGCCGGAAGTACTCCTCGGGCCGCACCCAGGCACCGGCTCCGCCGATCCCCACCACCCGGCCGACGGCGCCCCCCTCGACCAGCTCGCGGATCGCGGGCACGGCGTGCGAGCCCAGCGACTGGAAGCCGATCTGGCAGGCCACCCCGGCCGCGGCGACCCCGTCGGCCATCCGGCGGTACTCGGCGTACGACGGCGCCGGCGGCTTCTCCAGCAGGATGTGCACGCCCCGCTCGGCCGCCACGAGGGCGAGGTCGGTGTGGGTCGGGATCGGGGTGCAGATCACCGCGATCCGGGCGCCGGTGGAGTCCAGCAGCGCACCGAAGTCGGCTGACTGCTCGGGGAGTTCACCGCCGAACTCGTCCTCGGTGAGCGGGGTGAGCTCGCAGATCCCGGCGAGCCGTACGATGCCCTCCGCTTCGAGGCGGCGGATGTTCGCCACGTGCCAGCGGCCGTGGCCGCGGGCGCCGGCTAGGACGACGGGCAGCGGGGTGCCGGGCGCGGTCCGAGGTGCGGTCATCCCTTCACCGCCCCCGCGCTGAACCCGGTGATCAGCCACTTCTGGATGAAGGCGAAGACGACCACGACGGGGACGGCCGCGATGATGCCGCCCGCGGCGAGCGCGCCGAGGTCGACGCTGTCCGCGCTCATCAGGGTGTTGAGGCCGACCGGGATGGTCTGCTTCTCCTGGTTGTTGAGGAACATCAGGGCGAACAGGAAGTGGTTCCAGGAGTGGACGAAGGCGAAGGAGCCGACGGCGATCAGACCGGGCCGCAGCAGCGGCAGGACGACCACCCGGAAGGCCTTGAACCGGTTGCAGCCGTCGACCCAGGCGGCCTCCTCCAGGGAGTACGGCACGTTCTTGATGAAGTTGCTGATCAGGATGATCGACAGCGGCAGCTGGAAGACCGTCTCGGCGATGATGACGCTGCCGAGGGAGTTGATCATCTGCAGTTCGGCGAAGATCTCGAACAGCGGGACGAGCAGCAGCGCGCCGGGCACGAACTGGGAGCAGAGCAGGGCCAGCATGAAGGCCCGCTTGATCTTGAAGTCGAACCGGGCGAGGGCGTAGCCGCCGGCCAGGGCGACCAGGGTCGTCATGATCAGGGTGGCGACGCCGACCAGCACGCTGTTGTAGAAGAAGGTGCCGAAGCTGCGGTCCGTCCAGACCTTCTCGAAGTGGACGGTCGTCATCGGCCAGGGGACGAGCGAGGTCGAGCCGGCCGGGCGGAGCGCGAACAGCAGGATCCAGTAGAAGGGGATGAGGGTGAAGACGAGGTAGATGCCCAGCGGCAGGTAGATCTGCCAGCGGGGTGCCTCGTCCCAGGCCCGGCGCTTCTTGTTCGGCCGGGGCGGCTCGGGGGTGGTGCGCGCGGGGGCGGGGGCGGCCAGGGGGGCCTCTTTGGTGATCACTTCTCGCCTCCGAACTTGCTCAGCCGCAGGTAGACCATCGAGCAGAAGAGCAGGATGAGGAACGCGACCGTGGTCAGGGCCGACGCGTAGCCGAAGTTGTGGGCGTCCACCGAGGTGTTGGCGATGTACAGCGGCAGTGTCGTGGTCTCGCCCGCGGGTCCGCCGCCGGTCAGCGTGTAGAGCAGGTCGACGTTGTTGAACTCCCACACCGCGCGCAGCAGCGTGGACAGGATGATGGCGTCCTTCAGGTGCGGCAGCGTGATGTGCCAGAACTGCTTGATGCGGCTGGCCCCGTCGACCTCGGCGGCCTCGTAGAGGTCCTTCGAGACGGACTGGAGGTCGGCGAGGATGAGGATCGCGAAGAAGGGGACACCGCGCCACAGGTCGGCGACGACCACCGCCGGGAAGACGGTGGAGGTGTCCGACAGCCAGCTGACGCCGTAGTCGCCGATGCCCATGTCCGCGAGGTAACGGGTGATGCCGGTCTGGGAGTTGTAGAGCAGCACCCAGATCGCGGAGGTGAGTACGCCGGAGACGGCCCACGGCGAGAAGACCATGGCGCGGCCCATGGCGCGGCCGACGAAGGTCTGGTTGACGATGAGGGCGAGGGCCAGGCCGAACAGCAGCTGCAGTCCGACCTCGACGAAGACCCACTTGGCGCTGAAGACGAGGGTGTCCCAGAACAGCGGGTCCTCGGTGAAGATGTGGGTGAAGTTGTCGAAGCCCGCGTAACCGTTGCGCCAGGGCTTGGTGGGGTTGTAGTTCTGCAGGCTGTAGTAGAAGACGCTGATGACCGGGTAGGCGATGAAACCCAGCATGAGCAGAGCGGCCGGCCCGATCAGCAGGTACGGGAGCCTGCGGGGCGTGGCGGAGGCACGGCGCCGCCGGGGTGGCCTGGGCGGTTTCGCCACGGCTGCGGCATGGGCCATGACTGTTCTCCGTTTCTCGGTACGTCTTGCTGTGTGGTGCGTGTGCGGGTGAAGCGCTTTCTTCGTATGTGTGCGGAGGCCAGGGCCTACGGCCGGTCAGCCGGCGTACGGGTCCTGGACCGTGCCCGGTCGGGCGAGGAACTCGAAGTCGCAGCCGGTGTCGGCCTGCGTGATCTGCTCGTTGTAGAGCGCGCCGTAGCCGCGCTCGTCACGCACGGGCGGCGGCGTCCACCGCTCCCGGCGGCGCTCCAGCTCCTCGTCGTCGACGTTGAGCCGAAGGACGCGGTTCTCGACGTCGAGGGTGATCGAGTCCCCGGTGCGCACCAGGGCGAGCGGTCCGCCGACGTACGACTCGGGGGCGACGTGCAGGACGCACGCGCCGTAACTCGTCCCGCTCATCCGGGCGTCGGAGATCCGCACCATGTCCCGCACGCCCTGCTTGAGCAGGTGGTCGGGCAGGGGCAGCATCCCGTACTCGGGCATGCCCGGGCCGCCCTTGGGGCCGGCGTTGCGCAGGACCAGCACGCTGTCGGCGGTGATGTTCAGCGCCGGGTCGTTGATGGTCCGCTGCATCTGCTTGTAGTCGTCGAAGACGACGGCGGTACCGGTGTGCTTCAGCAGGTGCGGTTCGGCGGCGATGTGCTTGATGACGGCGCCGTCCGGGCAGAGGTTGCCGCGCAGTACGGCGACCCCGCCCTCGTCCGCGACCGGGTTGTCCCGGGTGCGGATGACGTCGTCGTTGTGCACCTGCGCGCCGGCGATCTGCTCGCGCAGGGTGTCGTGGCAGACGGTGGGACGGTCCAGGTGGAGCAGGTCCGGGATCCGGGAGAGGAACCCGGGCAGTCCGCCCGCGAAGTGGAAGTCCTCCATCAGGTACGTCTGTCCGCCGGGCCGCACGTTGGCCAGCACCGGGACGGTGCGGGCGATGCGGTCGAAGTCGTCGAGGGTGAGCTTGACGCCCGCGCGTCCGGCCATGGCGATCAGGTGGATGACGGCGTTGGTGGAGCCGCCGAGTCCGAGGACGGTCGTGACCGCGTCCTCGAAGGCGTCCGCGGTGAGGATGTCTCTCAGCCTGCGGTCCTTGTGGACCAGGTCGACGATCGCCAGGCCCGCCTTGGCGGCCATCCGGTCGTGCCCGGAGTCGACGGCCGGGATGCTGGACGCGCCCGGGACCGTGACGCCGAGGGCCTCGGCGGCGGCGGTCAGCGTGGACGCCGTACCCATGGTCATGCAGTGGCCGGGCGAGCGGGCCAGGCCGCTCTCCAGCTCCTGCATCTCGCAGTCACCGATGACACCGGCGCGCTTGTCGTCCCAGTACTTCCACATGTCGGTGCCGGAACCGAGGACCTCGTTGCGCCAGTGCCCCGGCAGCATCGGCCCGGCGGGCACGAACACGGCCGGCAGGTCGGCGCTGGCGGCGCCCATCAGCAGGGCGGGGGTGGACTTGTCGCAGCCGCCCATCAGCACGGCCCCGTCGACCGGGTACGACCGCAGCAGCTCCTCGGTCTCCATGGCGAGGAGGTTGCGGTAGAGCATGGGGGTCGGCTTCTGGAAGGTCTCGCTGAGGGTGGAGACCGGGAACTCGAGGGGGAAGCCGCCCGCCTGCCACACCCCCCGCTTGACGGCCTGCGCGCGGTCGCGCAGGTGGACGTGGCAGGGGTTGATGTCGGACCAGGTGTTGAGGATCGCGATGACCGGCTTGCCCAGGTGCTCCTCGGGCAGGTAGCCGAGCTGGCGGGTGCGGGCGCGGTGGCTGAAGGAGCGCAGGCCGTCGGTGCCGTACCACTGGTGGCTGCGGAGCTGCTCGGGGGACTTCATATGGACCACCCCGCGGCGATGACGGCGACCTCGGCGCGCTCGCTCTCGGGCAGCGGCCTGCTCGGCGGGCGGACCTCGCGGCGGCACAGGCCGAGGGAGGCGAGGGCCTCCTTGACGACGGTGACGTTGTTGGCGGAGCCGTTGGCGGCGCGCAGCTCCTCGAAGCGGCGGATCTGCTCCCACACCTTCATGGCGGTCGGGTAGTCGCCGGAGCGCAGCGCCTCGATCATGTTCAGCGAGACGGACGGGGCGACGTTGACCAGGCCCGAGGTGAAGCCGGTGGCGCCGGCCGAGAAGTAGGAGGGCGCGTACGGCTCGGCGAGCCCCGCCACCCACACGAACCGCTCCAGTCCCGCGTCCCGGGCGAACGCGGCGAACTTCGACGCGTCCGGCACGGCGTACTTCACGCCGATCACGTTGGGGCAGGCGTCGGCGAGTTCGGCGAGCCGGGCGCCGGTGAGCTGGGCGTTGCGGATGTAGGGGACGACGCCCAGTTCGGGCACCGCCTCGGCGATCGCGCGGTGGTAGTCGACCCAGCCGCTCTGCGAGACGTAGGGGTGGACGGGCTGGTGCACCATCACCATCTGCGCGCCGAGTTCACGGGCGTGCCGCGCGGAGTCGACGGCGGTGGGGATGTCGTGGCCCACGCCGACCAGGATCACCGAACGGCCGCCGGCCTCCTCGACGGTCAGCTCGGTGACCAGCCGGCGCTCGTCGGGGGTCAGGGCGTAGAACTCGCCGGTGTTGCCGTTGGGGGTGAGGGTCGTGATGCCACCGTCGAGGAGACGACGCAGCAGGGCCCGGTAGGTGTCTGGGTCGACGGAGCCGTCCTCGGCGAACGGGGTCACCGGGATCGCCACCACGTCGGCCAGGGCCGCCCGCTGGGTCTCGAACGTCGTTGTCATGCCTGACCGTCCTCTTTCTGGGCTTCCGGGGCCGCCTCGAAGTCCTCTTCGACTTCGGGGAAGGCCCGTCGCACGAACGACGCGATGTGCGAGTGCAGGGCGCGCGCCGCGCCGTCCGCGTCGCCGTCGAGCGCGAGCCGCAGGATCTCGCGGTGCTCGCTCGCCTCCCGTTCCCAGGAGGGGTCGGCGGCCCAGGCGACGGCCGAGACGAGGGCGGCCTGGTCGCGGACCTCGTCGAGCATCCGGCCGAGCAGCGGGTTGCCGCAGGGCACGTAGAGGGCGCGGTGGAACTCGCGGTTGGCGAGCGACCGTTCGGCGGTGTCGCCGGCCTGGTCGGCGCGGGTCAGCGCGTCGCGTGCGGCGTCCAGGGAGGCGCCGCGGCGCACGGCGCGCTTGAGTGCCTCGGGCTCCAGGAGCAGTCGCACGTCGTAGACCTCGCGTGCCATGTCCGCGTCGACCATGCGCACCGTGACGCCCTTGTACTGGCTCATCACGACCAGACCGGTGCCGGCCAGGGTCTTGAGCGCCTCGCGCACCGGGGTCTTGGACACCCCGAACTGTGCGGCGAGGTCGGTCTCGACCAGGGCCTGGCCCGGTGTGAACCGGCCGGTGAGTATGCGGCGTTTGATCTCCTCCCGCACGTACTGCGTGCGGGAGGGGATCGGCGTGGGCACAGAGGTCATGCGCGCCTCTCGGATTTCGCGTCGGATCTCGCGTATCGGATCTCGCGTATCGCGTCTCATATATGACGTACGAAGTACGACGCGATGACCGTAGGAGTGGCCCAGAGTTTCGTCAATGCTTCTGACAGAGGAAGTTTCTGTTGCCTCACACGGTGTAGGTGCGGCCCTCCCGGGCGGTGGCGGTGGGTCCGCCGAAGGCGGAGGCGGCCCGGACGGTCGCGGCCTCGGGGGTGAGCGTGGGGCCGACGTGCGTGACGAGGAGTTCGCGCACGCCCGCCCTCCGGGCGGTGTCCCCGGCGTCCTCGGGTGTCAGATGGACCTGTTCGCTTTCGCGATGCTCGTCGATGTCCGCCTCGCAGAGGAACAGGTCGGCGTCGCGGGCGAGTCCGGTGAGGGCGGCGCACGGTCCGCTGTCCCCGGAGTAGGCGAGGACGCGCCCCGCGCACTCGGCGCGCAACCCGTAGGCCTCGACGTCGTGGACGACGGCGGTGGAGGTGAGGGACAGGCCGCCGTAATGGACGACCTGCCCGTCCTCCAGCGGCCGGAAGTCGAATACGCCGCTGAGGAAACCGGCGTCGGGGCGCCCGAAGAACCCGGCGAGCCGCCGCGCGCAGTCGGCCGGCGCGTGGACCGGGATCGGCGCGGGCGGGGTGAGCCCGCCGTACGCGAGGCCGTACACGGCGGCGAGCAGATCGGCGCTGTGGTCTGCGTGCAGATGGGAGATCCATAGGGCGTCGATGCGCGCCGGATCCGTGTGCCGCCGCAACTCGGCGAACGTCCCGAACCCGGCGTCGACCCACACCTCGGCGCTCCCGCCGCGCAGGAGGTACCCGGAGCTGGGGCGGTCCGGGCCGGGGTGCGGGGAGGCGGTGCCGAGGACGGTGAGGGTGAGAGTCATGCGGGGAGGCTACGAGGCGCTCCCCGGCCCTCGCCCGCGCTTTTGTGCGGGCCCCGTGGTCATGCGGCTCCCGTGGTCATGCGGCTCCCGTGGTCATGCGGCTCCCGTGGTCATGCGGCTCCCGTGGTCATGCGGCTCCCGTGGTCATGCGGCTCCCGTGGTCAT
>NZ_JBITCL010000016.1:123535-167502 GCF_044453165.1 Streptomyces sp. NPDC051740
CATGCGGCTCCCGGCTTCGGGCGGCTCCCGGCTTCGGGCGGACTCCGTCTTCGGTGGGTCCTGTCGTCACACGGACCGCGTCCAGCCCGGGTCCCGGCCGCTCAGCCCGATCGTCCGGTCCAGGAGCGGGGCGTCGGGCCGGACGGGGACGACGGGGCCGAAGACGCCGCCGCCCCCGTCGGAGTCCGCGGCGGCGGCCAGGAGGAAGTCGTACGACGCCTGCAGCGCGGCGGGGTCGGGCGCGTAGGTCCGGCCGGTCGCGCGGGCCAGGTCCCAGCCGTGGATCACCAGTTCGTCGGTGACGACGGCACCGGCGACCGCGCCCGGCAGGTCGACGCCGCCCGCGCGGGTCATGCCGGTCCAGGCCGCTGGCTCCCGCCAGACCCCGGCGAGCTCGTCGAGCACCTTGGGCAGCTCCTCGCGCCAGCCGGGCCCGATGTCCGGCAGGGCGGCCTCCGGGCTGGTGTCCGTGGTGACGCCCAGCTCCTTGCGGCCCGCGTCCCGGAAGGCGACGGCCAGCCCCAGAAGGTGGCCCAGCACGTTCCGTACCGCGTACCGCGGGCAGGGCGTCCCGTCCGCCAGTCGCTCGTCCGCGACGGCCTCGGCGAGGCGCGCCACGATCCGGGTCTGCGGTCCGAGGTCGAGGGTGGTGTCGGTCATCGGGCTGCTCCTCTTGACGGTTCTCCTGGAGGACAGACCGATCCCGGTCACGGAACTCATCGTTCGGCCGTCCCGCTTCTAAGGCATCCGCCCGATCCTCACGAAGGGTCCTTAGACCCACGATGAGCGGGCATGACGACGACGTGGACGGCGGCCCGCGTGGTGCGGGACCGCAACGCCGGGCTCTGCCTCACCGCAGTGGTGGTCTCCGGCTTCGGCACCTCCGCCCTGTGGCTGGCCTCGGGCGTGTGGGTCAAGGACCTCACCGGCTCGGACGGCCTCGCGGCCCTGTGCCTGCTGGCGATGTGGGCGCCCACCCTCGCCGGCCCGCTGCTGGGTACCCTGGCCGACCGGTTCCGCCGCCGGCCGCTGCTGATCGCCGCGAGCCTGCTCATGGCGGTGCTCCTGCTCACCCTGTGCGCCGTCGGCTCACCGCGCGGGCTGTGGCTGCTGTACGCGGTGCTGTTCGTGTACGGCGCGGCGGGCGTCGTCCACGACGCGGCCGAGTCGGCGCTGATCGCCACCGCCGTGGACCGCTCCCTGCTCGGCGACTTCAACGGCCTGCGGACGACCGCCGGCGAGGGCGTGAAGCTGCTGGCCCCGCTGGCGGGCGCGGGCCTCTACGCGGCCTGTGGCGGGGCGGCCGTCGCCGTCCTGGACTCGGTCACCTTCCTGCTCGCCACGGTGGTGTACGCGTTCCTGCGGGTACGGGAGGACCGGCCGGCGCCCCCGACGGGCAGCCACCGGGAGCGGACGGCCGAGGGTGCCCGCCATCTGTGGGCGCATCCGGTGCTCCGCCCGCTGGTGCTGGCGGGCGGCGCCACGATGCTGTGCGCGGGGGTGAGCGGGGCGCTGGTCTACGCCGTGGTCGAGGACCTCGGCCACTCCCCCGCGTACGCCGGTGTGCTGTACGCCGTCCAGGGCGCGGGGTCGGTGGCGGTCGGCCTGCTCTCCGGCCCGGCCCTGCGCCGCCTCGGCGAACGGCGCTTCGCGGCGTACGGCATCGCCGTACTGGCCGTCGCGGTGGCACTGCGCGCGGTGCCGGACGACCTTCTGGCGTGGGTGTGCAGCGCGGCGATCGGTGCGGGCCTGCCCGCCGTGCTGATCGCCACGCTGACCGCCGTACAGCGCGGGACCCCGGCCCCCCCTGCTGGGCCGGGTCACCGCCACCGCCAACACGCTGGTGTTCACCCCGAACGTCCTCGGCCTGGCGGCGGGAGCGGCCCTGGTCGAACTCCTCGACCACCGACTCCTGCTGGTCGTAGTCGGGTTCGCCCTGACGGCGACGGCGGCGACCCTGCTCGGCCACCGCGCGAACACCGCCCCGGCATGACCCAACCGACCGCAGTCCCCCGCACGTGGCTGCGGGCAGTCGTGCCGCTGGGGCGGCACGGGTGGGCGCAGCGGCACCCCGCCAACGCCGGGCTGCGCGAACACCCCCGGCCCACACCCACACGGGCACCGATGCCGGCACCGGCCGAAGTCGTACGCCAACCCCACGCCCTCGCCGGCTCAGAGCCCGGCCAGCGCCGACCGGACCGCCTCCAGGTCGTCGTCCGACGCCAACCCCGCGTGGTACAGCCGCAGCTCCGTCGCGCCCAGGCGGCGGGCCTCCGCCGCGTCCGCCGCGAGGGTGCCGGGGCTGCCGCCCATGCCGGAGACGATCGTGAGGTTGGCGGCGAGGACGGTGTCCGCGCGGGCCTCCCCCGCGAACGGGGTCAGCAGGCCGGCGCCTCCCGTGCAGGGCACGACCACTCCGTCGGCGACGGAGAGGACGCGGGCCGGGTCGACGCCGGCGTTGGCGCCGCAGTGGTAGGAGACCGGGTCCGCGTGCAGGAGGACCTGGAAGCCCTCGGGAGCGGCCTGTCGCACGGCGGTGACCGCGGCCTCCTGGAGCGTGCGGGCCGTTTCGTCGCGCCACGCGCGCGTGGCGTTCGCCGGTGTCCCGCCGAGGAGCTTCTCGACGCCCGCCCAGCCCCCGTCGGAGGGCGCCCCCCGCCACACCGGTTCCAGTGCGGCGCGTACGGCGGCGGCGAGTCCGTCGGCGTCCAGGCCCCGGGCCCCGTAGCCCTCGCGGCAGGACGGGCAGAAGCACAGGGACATCAGGTACTGCCCGGCGTCCCCGAGGCCGACCCCGGCGATCTTGTCGTGGGCGTGCAGATGGGCGAGTCCGTACCAGCCGAGGGACTCCAGCTCGGTGCCGTGCGCTCCGGGCCGTACCGCGGCCTCGGCGGCGAGGTCGGTCAGGTACGCGCGGGTGCCGGGCTGGGCGATGCACGGCGCCCAGGGGTAGCGGTCGCCGTAGGCGTTGACCACCGAGGTGTCCGGATGCTCCGCGCCGAGGCGGGAGTTGTGCGCGAGCACCACCCAGGTGTGCACCTCCAGGCCCGCGTCCGTGAGCGCGGCGGCGGCCTCGCCGAAGGCGTCTCCGGGCGCCCAGTCGCCGGCCGGGTACGGGCGCGGGGTGCGGCCGGACCAGTGGTCCCCGGCCGGGTACAGCACGGCCGCGTGCTCGGCGGTCACGACGCGGTGGCGCGGGTGGCGCGGGGTCAGCGCGCGGGTGGAGTGGTAGGCGGAGGCGAGCGTCACCTGCGCCGTGCCGAGCGCGGCGATCCGCGCGGGGGCCTCCGGGTCCCCGTTGACGTCCCAGGGGTAGACGAACGCCGACGTCTTCACTGGCTCTCCTCCAGCAGCGCGTGTCCCCGCTCGATCAGCTGAGCGAGCTGCTTGACATGATCCCCGGCCGGTTCGTGCAGCGGCGGCCGGACCTCCCCCACGTCCAGTCCGCGCAGGCGTACGCCGGCCTTGACGAGGGAGACGGCGTAGCCGCTGCCCCGGTCGCGCAGTTCGACGAACGGCCGGTAGAAGCCGTCGATCAGGCGGTGCGCGGTGGCCGTGTCGCCGGTGCGGAAGGCGGTGTGGCAGGCGAGGGCGATCTCGGGTACGAAGCAGAACGCCGCGGACGAGTAGAGGGTGATGCCGATGCCGCCGTAGGCAGGCTGGGTCAGTTCGGCGGTCGGCAGCCCGTTGAAGTACAGGAAGCCGTCGGGGCCTCCGGCGCGTACGGCGCTGACGGTCCGCTGCATCAGGTCGAGGTCGCCGAGGCCGTCCTTGAAGCCGACGATCCCCTCCGTGCGGGCCAGTTCGACGACGCTTTCGGGGGTGAAGACGGCGTTGTCGCGCTGGTAGACGATGACCGGCAGGGAGGTGGCCGCGGCCAGCTGCCGGTAGTGCCGCAGCAGTCCCTCCTGCGCGGCCTTGACCAGGTAGGGCGGCATCGCGAGCAGTCCGTCGGCCCCGGCGCGCTCGGCGAGGCGGGCGTAGCGGACCGCGAGCGCGGTGCCGTAGCCGGCGCCCGCGACGACCGGGACGCGCCCGTCGGCGGCCTCCACGGCGGCCGTCACGCACAGCTCGAACTCCTCCGGTGTCAGCGCGTGGAACTCACCGGTACCGCAGCAGGCGAACACGGCGGCGGCCCCGGCCTCCACCCCGCGCCGCACATGGAGGCGGTAGGTGTCGAGGTCGACGGAGCCGTCGGGTCCGTAGGCGGTGACCGGGAAGAACAGCGGCCCGCTGGGGACACCGAGTCGGGCGGCGAGAGGGGCTGGCGTCACAAGCTCTCCCTGGTCCATATTCCTGATTCACGTCCATATTCCTGAACATGTTCACGCTAAGACGCCCCGGGGACCCCGGTCAAGCACCGCACCCCGCCACACACCAGCGGATTCTTCCGTTCCACAGGAAGTCGCGGAATACTTGACGCGCCAGGCCCCACCTCCTTAGCGTGTCCACGAATATGAATGCCGTGCGCCCATATGGATGGATTCTCCTGTACGGACTCCTGCGTACGGGCGGCACGGCCGGCGATGCAAGGAGACCCGAGGATGCCCGCTCCCCGCACCGTTCTGCTCACCGGCGCCGCCGGTGGCCTCGGCACGCTGATGCGGGGCCTGCTCCCGGACCACGGCTACGACCTGCGCCTGCTCGACCTGCGCCCGATCGACGGCGAACCGGACGCGGTCGTCGCGGACCTCGCCGACAAGGACGCCGTGCGCGAGGCGGTCCGCGGCGTCGACGCGATCGTCCACCTGGCCGGCATCTCCCTGGAAGCCTCGTTCGAGAAGATCCTGAAGGCCAACATCGAGGGCACGTACAACCTGTACGAGGCCGCCCGCGAGGAGGGCGTCGGGCGCATCGTCTTCGCCTCCTCCAACCACGCCGTCGGCTACACCCCGCGCCCGCAGGGCGACGACCCCCTCATCCCGGTCGACACCCCGCGCCGCCCGGACACCTTCTACGGTCTGTCCAAGTGCTTCGGCGAGGACCTCGCCCAGCTCTACTGGGACAAGCACGGCATCGAGACCGTCTCCGTGCGCATCGGCTCCTGCTTCCCCGAGCCGACCAGCGTGCGCATGCTCTCGGTGTGGATGAGCCCCGCCGACGGCGCCCGCCTCTTCCACGCGGCCCTGACCGCCGAGAACGTCGGCCACACCGTCGTCCACGGCTCCTCCGCCAACACCCGGCTGTGGTGGGACCTCACCTCCGCGCGGGCGCTCGGCTACGACCCCCAGGACGACTCCGAGCCGTACGCCGAGAAGCTGATCGCCGAGCAGGGCGAGCTGGACCCGGACAACCCGGCGCACGCCGCCCTGGGCGGCCACTTCGTCACCGACCCGCCCATCTGGCCGTACTGACGACAGCACTCGGGCGGGAAATCGACGCCTCCGGCGGCGGGCGGGCACCGAACGGGCCCGCCCGCCGCCGTATGCGGGCATCCACGCTGCCCGCTCCCACCCGTTCCCCCGCGCCCGCCCAGGTCCGAGCCGGGCACGGCGCGAGCCGAACGGGCACAACCGGGCAGGAACGGGCCCGCAACAGACCTGGTCAGCAGCGAAAGCCCGCTGTACAACTTCCTGCATGGGTCCCACCGGGCCCGAACGGGCAGCGAGATCAGGAAGCGGGTGTCCGGTCATGAGCCACAGGACGGCCGAAGAGCGCCAGCGGGAGATCGTACGGGTGGCGCGCACCACCGGCGCGGTCGACGTCAGCGCGCTCGCCGCCGAACTGGGCGTGGCCAAGGAGACCGTACGGCGGGATCTGCGCGCCCTGGAGGACCACGGTCTGGTGCGCCGCACCCACGGCGGGGCCTATCCCGTGGAGAGCGCCGGCTTCGAGACGACGCTCGCCTTCCGCGCCACCAGCCACGTCCCCGAGAAGCGCCGGGTCGCGACCGCCGCGGCCGAGCTGATCGGGGACGCCGAGACGGTCTTCGTCGACGAGGGCTTCACCCCGCAGCTCATCGCCGAGGCCCTGCCCACCGACCGGCCCCTCACCGTGGTCACCGCCTCCCTGCCGGTCGCGGGCGCGCTCGCGGAGAGCGGCACCGCGTCCGTCCTGCTGCTCGGCGGCCGGGTCCGCCCCGGCACCCTCGCCACCGTCGACCACTGGACGACGAAGATGCTCGCCGGTTTCGTCATCGACCTGGCGTTCATCGGCGCCAACGGGATCTCCCGCGAACACGGACTGACCACGCCCGACCCGGCGGTCAGCGAGGTCAAGGCGCAGGCGGTGCGGGCCTCCCGCCGGGTGGTGTTCGCGGGCGTCCACACCAAGTTCGGGGCGGTCAGCTTCTGCCGGTTCGCCGAGGTCGGCGCGCTGGAGGCGATCGTCACGAGCACCCTGCTCCCGGCGGCCGAGGCCCATCGCTACTCCCTGCTGGGGCCGCAGGTCATCCGGGTCTGAGGAAGACCGGATCAGCACACCGTTTCCCGTCCCCTCCGGGCCGAGCCACGCCGAGTGACGCCCGCTGTCTCCCCATACGACCCGCTTTATCAAGGAGTGATCCATGCAAACCCAGAGCCGACGGAGGCCGCCGCGAGCCGCACTCGCCGCGGTCGCCGCAGGGACGCTGCTCGCCCCGCTGCTCTCCGGCTGCTGGGTCGGAGCGGGCGGGGCCGGATCCGGCGGTGACTCCATCAACGTCCTGATGGTCAACAACCCGCAGATGGTCGAGTTGCAGAAGCTGACCGCCGACCACTTCACCAAGGACACCGGCATCGAGGTCAACTTCACCGTGCTGCCGGAGAACGACGTCCGCGACAAGATCAGCCAGGACTTCGCCAACCAGGCCGGCCAGTACGACGTGGCCACCCTGTCCAACTACGAGATCCCCATCTACGCCCGCAACGGCTGGCTGAAGGAGATGGACTCCTACGTCGACGGGGACCCCGACTACGACCAGCAGGACGTCCTCGAACCGATGCGCCAGTCCCTCACCGGCGACGACGGCAAGCTCTACGGCCAGCCCTTCTACGGCGAGTCGTCCTTCCTGATGTACCGCAAGGACATCTTCGACAGGGAGGGCCTGGAGATGCCCGCCGCCCCCACCTGGCAGCAGGTCGCCGACCTCGCCGCCGAACTCGACGGGGCCGAACCGGGCATGAAGGGCATCTGTCTGCGCGGACTGCCCGGCTGGGGCGAGATCATGGCCCCGCTGACCACCGTGGTGAACACCTTCGGCGGCACCTGGTTCGACGAGGACTGGAACGCGGGGCTCGACTCCCCCGAATGGGAGAAGGCCACGAAGTTCTACGTCGACCTGGTCCGCGAACACGGCGAGTCCGGCGCCCCGCAGGCCGGCTTCGCCGAGTGCCTCAACAACATGACCCAGAGCAAGGTCGCCATGTGGTACGACGCCACCTCCGCGGCCGGCTCCCTGGAGGCCGACGGCTCCCCCGTCAGGGGCAAGGTCGGCTACGCCCCCGCCCCCGTCGAGAAGACCGAGTCCTCCGGCTGGCTCTACACCTGGGCCTGGGGCATCCAGGACGCCTCCCGCAACCCCGACAACGCCTGGAAGTTCGTCTCCTGGGCCTCCAGCAAGGAGTACGAGCAGCTCGTCGGCGACGAGATCGGCTGGTCCAACATCCCGGCCGGCAAGCGCGCCTCCACCTACGACAACCCCGACTACCGCGCGGAGGCCGCCGCCTTCCAGGAGATGACCAAGGAGGCCATCGCACAGGCCCGGCCCGACGACCCCGGCGTCCAGCCCCGCCCGGCGCCCGGCATCCAGTTCGTCGGCATCCCCGAGTTCACCGACCTCGGCACCAAGGTCTCCCAGGAGATCAGCGCGGCCATCGCCGGACGCCAGTCCGTCGAGTCGGCCCTGAGGAAGTCCCAGCAGCTCGCAGAAGAGATCTCCGAGGAGTACGAGGGACGATGACCGCCACGACGACGGCCCCCGTGGCCGCACCAGAGACACGCTCCGCCCCTCGCCGGCCCTCCGCCCGGCTCCGCGCGTGGGCCACCCGCGCCCCGCTGCTGCCCGCCCTGATCTTCATGATCGTGGTCACCCAGCTGCCCTTCGTGGCGACCCTGGTCATCTCCTTCTTCGACTGGAACTCCCTCTACCCCGACGCCCGCAGCTTCGCCGGCTTCGAGAACTACCAGGAGGTCCTCACCGACGCGGCCCTGCGCAAGTCCGTCTGGACGACGATCCTGCTGACCGTGGCGGTCGTCCTGGCCAGCCTGGTCCTCGGACTGCTCCTCGCCCTCCTGCTGGACCGGAGGTTCCGCGGCCGGGGCATCGTGCGCACCCTGCTCATCGCCCCGTTCCTGGTGGTCCCGGTGGCGGCGGCCCTGCTGTGGAAGCACGTCCTCTACAACCCGGAGTACGGCCTCCTCAACGGCCTGCTGCACTACGTGGGCGGCCCCCAGCCCGACTGGATCTCGGGCACCCCGCTGCTCGCCGTCGAGGCCTCACTGGTGTGGCAGTGGACCCCGTTCATGATGCTGATCCTGCTCGCCGGACTGCAGAGCCGGGACCAGCAGCAGATCGAGGCCGCCCGCGTCGACGGCGCGAGCGACTGGCAGATCTTCGTCCACCTCACCCTGCCCCACCTGCGCCGCTACCTCGAACTGGGCGCCCTGCTCGGCTCGATCTACATCGTGCAGAACTTCGACGCGGTCTTCACCATCACGTCCGGCGGCCTGGGCACCGCCAACCTGCCCTACACCGTCTACCAGACCTTCTACCAGGCCCACGAGAACGGCCTCGCCTCGGCCGCCGGCGTCCTGGTCGTCATCGGTTCCATCATCATCGCGACCTTCGCCCTGCGCGTGGTGTCGTCCCTGTTCCGCGAGGAGGTGTCCCGCGCATGAGCAGCATCGCCGTACGCACCCGCGGCCGGTTCCGCGGCGGAG
This sequence comes from Streptomyces sp. NPDC051740, assembly GCF_044453165.1. Lineage (NCBI taxonomy): Bacteria > Bacillati > Actinomycetota > Actinomycetes > Kitasatosporales > Streptomycetaceae > Streptomyces > Streptomyces sp. NPDC051740. Next base: position 132,395 of record NZ_JBITCL010000016.1, read on the forward strand.
CGGGTCTCGGCCTGGTCGCCTGGCTGGCCGGCATCGTGTTCTTCCTGCCCATCGCCTGGATGGCGCTGACGTCCTTCCACTCCGAGACGGACGCGGCCACCAACCCGCCGTCCTTCACCGCCGCCCTCACCCTCGACGGCTACCGCGAGTTCTTCGGCGCGGACGGCGGCGCCAGCCCCTGGCCGGCGCTGGTCAACTCGGCGGTGGCGTCGGTCGTGTCGACCCTGTTCGTCCTGGTCCTGGCGCTGCCCGCGGCGTACGCCCTGTCCATCCGCCCGGTGCGGAAGTGGACGGACGTCCTCTTCTTCTTCCTCTCCACCAAGATGCTGCCCGTGGTGGCGGGCCTGCTGCCGATCTACCTGTTCGCCAAGAACGCCGGGATGCTCGACAACATCTGGCTGCTCGTCATCCTCTACACCTCCATGAACCTGCCGATCGCGGTCTGGATGATGCAGTCCTTCCTGGCCGAGGTCCCGGTCGCGATCATCGAGGCGGCCCGGGTGGACGGCGCGAAGCTGCCCACGGTCCTGGTACGGGTGGTCGCCCCGATCGCCCTCCCCGGCATCGCCGCGACCTCCCTCATCTGCTTCATCTTCAGCTGGAACGAACTGCTCTTCGCCCGGGTCCTGACGGGCGTGGTCGCCGAGACCGCCCCCGTCTTCCTGACCGGCTTCATCACCAGCCAGGGTCTGTTCCTGGCCAAGGTGTGCGCCGCGTCGCTCGTCATCTCCCTGCCGGTGCTCGCCGCGGGGTTCGCCGCCCAGGACAAACTCGTCCAGGGCCTGTCGTTGGGAGCCGTGAAATGAAGGCCGCCGTCATCGAGTCCGTGGGCAAGGCCGTCGTCGCCGAGGTCCCGGACCCGACGCCAGGGCCGCGCGACGTCGTCGTCGAGGTCGCCGCGTGCGGGCTGTGCGGCACGGACCTGCACATCCTCCAGGGCGAGTTCGCGCCGAAGCTGCCGATCGTGCCGGGGCACGAGTTCGCCGGCGAGGTGGTCGGCGTCGGCGCCCGGGTCACGGAGGTGTCCCTCGGCGACCGGGTCGCGGTGGACCCCTCCCTGTACTGCTACGAGTGCCGCTACTGCCGTAACGGCCACAACAACCTCTGCGAGCGCTGGGCGGCGATCGGCGTCACCACGGCGGGCGGCGCGGCGCAGTACGCCGTGGCCCCCGTGGCGAACTGCGTGAGGCTCCCCGAGCACGTCCGCACGCAGGACGCGGCGCTGATCGAGCCGCTGTCGTGCGCGGTGCGCGGCTACGACGTGCTGCAGTCCCGGCTCGGCGCCCACGTCCTGATCTACGGGTCCGGGACGATGGGCCTGATGATGCTGGAACTGGCGAAGCGGACGGGCGCGGCGAGCGTCGACATGGTGGACCTGAATCCGGCGCGGCTGGAGACGGCGCGGAGGTTGGGTGTCTCCGCGTCGGCGGCGTCGCCGGACGAGCTGGACCGGCCCCAGGGATGGGATCTCGTCATCGACGCGACGGGGAACGCGGCGGCGATCCAGGACGGGCTGGAGCGGGTGGCCAAGGCCGGTACGTTCCTCCAGTTCGGGGTGGCCGACTACGCGACGCGGGTGACGATCGACCCGTACCGGATCTACAACCAGGAGATCACCATCACCGGCTCGATGGCCGTCCTGCACAGCTACGAACGGGCGGCGGAACTGTTCGCCGGGGGCGTCCTGGACCCGGACGTCTTCATCAGCGACCGCCTCCCCCTGGACCGGTACCCCCAGGCCCTGGACCAGTTCGCGGCGGGCGTGGGACGGAAGATCGTGGTGGTGCCGTAGGGGTTTCCCGCCCCCGGGGGCGCTGCCCCCGAACCCTTGTTCCTCAAACGCCGGAGGGGCTGGTTTCAGCCCCTCCGGGGGAGTTTGAGGAGCGGGGTCCGGGGCGGGAAGGGGCGCGGGGGCGAAAACCCTCTGACCCGATCGGACCGAGGTAAGGGAACGGTAAAACGCCCCCGCTCGTTCACCCGGCATGACCGCAATGACCCCCGGCTCGAACATCCCTCTCCCCACCGCCCACGTGACGGTGGACGTCGCCGCCCCCGTGCGCCTCGACGTATCGGGCCTCCTGCTCACCGCCGACGGCAAGGTGCGCTCCGACGACGACTTCATCTTCTACAACCAGCCCACCGGCCCGGGCGTGACCTACCGCCCCGGCGGCATCACGGTCGACACCACGGCCGTACCCCCCGGCATCGAGAAGATCGTCGTCACCGCCAGCCCCGACGCCGCCGGCCAGACCTTCCAGGGCATCGAACCCACCGCCACCCTCCGCAACGCGGACGACAACGCGGTCCTGGCCACCTTCACACCCCCGGCCCTCGGCACCGAGACGGCCCTGGTGGTCGTCGAGATCTACCTGCGCAACGGCGCCTGGAAGGCCCGCGCCGTCGGCCAGGGCTACGCCAACGGCCTGGCCGGCATCGCCACCGACTTCGGCGTCACGGTCGAGGAACCGGCCGCCGCCCCGCCCCAGCCCGCGGCCACCCCGCAGGCACCCCCCATGCCGGCCACCGCACCCGCCGCACCCCCGGCACCGCCCGCCCCCGCCCCCGGCACCGGGAAGATCAACCTCGACAAGGGCCGGGTCAGCCTCCAGAAGAACCAGACCGTCTCCCTGATCAAGGGCGGCCAGCCGCTGCTGTCCCAGGTCAAGATGGGTCTCGGCTGGGAGCCCGCCTACCGCGGCAAGGACATCGACCTCGACGCCTCGGTCATCGCCTACGGCCCGCAGCGCAACCACATCGACAGCTGCTACTTCGGCAAGCTCCAGATCGTGAACGGCGCGATCCGCCACTCCGGCGACAACCTCACCGGCGAGGGCGGCGGGGACGACGAGGTGATCACCGTCGACCTCGGCCGGCTCCCCATGGACGTCACCGGCCTGGTCTTCACGGTCAACTCCTTCTCCGGCCAGAAGTTCACCGAGGTCGCCAAGGCGTACTGCCGCCTGCTGGACGCCACCACGGGCGAGGAACTGGCCCGCTTCGACCTCACGAGCGCCGAACCGCAGACGGGCGTGATGATGGCGAAGCTGATCCGCCAGTTCTCCGGCGAGTGGGAGATGACCGCGATGGGCGACTTCGTGAAGTCCCGCACCGTACGGGGGATGGTGAAGCCGGCCGCCCAGGCGCTGTAACCACTGCCGCAAGCCACCGGGCGCCCTCGCTCAGGGGGCGCCCCGGGCCCTCAGCCCGGTCATCAGCAGCTCCAGGTACCGGCGGATCTCCGTGCCCTCCCCGCCCGCCAGCTCCGAGGCCGTCGCCACCCCGTGGGCCAGCCGCAGGACGTCGACGGGCTCGACGTCGCGCCGCAGCACGCCCGCCTCCCGCGCCGCCCCGACCAGCCGGTCCACCGCGCTCTTCAGCGGATCGCAGCACTCCGTGCCGCCGTCCCCGACGGCGGCACCCAGCAGCGCCCGCAGCCCCCGGATCCGGAGCATCCCGGCGCCGAGTTCGTTCAGCCACTCCACCAGCGCCTCGCCCGGCGGCAGCCGCCCGGCCAGTTCACCGGCCCGTGCCGCGATCGACTCGATGCGGTCGACGTACGCGGCCTCCAGCAGCGCCTGACGCGTCGGGAAATGCCGGTAGAGCGTGCCGGACCCGACGCCCGCCCGCTTGGCGATGTCGTCGAGCGAGGCACCCTCACCGTGCGCGGCGAACGCCTCCACCGCGGCCTCCAGCAGCAGTTCACGATTGCGGCGGGCATCCGCGCGCATCGATCTGACCTGCGCCATCACCCACTCCTCGAACCCGGGAACCCTCCCCGTACCCTACCGAGCCGCGGGTGACGGGGAGGGCGCCGGTCGGACGAGCGAACCGGTCAGCGGCGCTTCTGCCGCCTCCAGGGCCCGGTGATGGCGAGCATGATGCCGGGTTCCTGGATGTTGGCGTAGAGGGTCTTGCCGTCGGGCGAGAAGGTCACGCCGGTGAATTCGCTGAACTCCGGCTCGTCCTCGGTGCCGATGTTCAGTTCGTTGCGGGCGATGGGGTAGGTGCGTCCGCTGTCGGTGGCGCCGAACAGGTGCTGCACGCCGTCGCCGTCCTCGGCGATGATCAGACCGCCGTACGGTGAGACGGTGATGTTGTCGGGGCCGTCGAAGGCGCCGTCCTCCGCCGGGTTCCGGTCCACGCCGAGCAGGACCTTCAGGGTCAGCGTGCGGCGCCTGGGGTCGTAGAACCAGACCTGGCCGTCGTGCTGCACGGGGCTCTCCTCGCGGGCGTACGAGGAGACGATGTACGCCCCGCCGTCGCCCCACCACATGCCCTCCAGCTTGCGGGCGCGGGTGACCTCGCCGTCCTCGAACTGCTCGCGCACGTCGACGGTCCGCGCGTCGCGGTCGGGCACGTCCACCCAGTCGACGCCGTACACCGTGCCGGTCCTCGTGGCGCGGGAGAGGTCGTCGACGTACCGGCCGCCGGAGTCGTAGCACCTGGGTGCCTGGAGGACGCCGGCGTCGTCGGCGAGGGTGCGCAGGGTGCCGGGGCCGTAGCGGAAGCCCTCCGGCGGGGTCCAGCGGTAGAACAGGCCGTTGGGCTCGTCGGCGTCCTCGGTGAGGTAGGCGTGGCCGCGCCCGGTGTCGATGACGACGGCCTCGTGGTCGTAACGGCCGAAGAACTTCAGCGGCTTGGGGTCGCGGTTGGCGCGCCGGTCGGCGGGGTCGACCTCGAAGACGTAGCCGTGGTCCTTGGTCATGCCGTTCTGGCCGGCCCGGTCGGAGTTCTCCTCGCAGGTGAGCCAGGTGCCCCAGGGGGTGGTGCCGCCGGCGCAGTTGTTGGCGGTGCCGGAGATGCCGACCCACTCGGCGACGCTGCCGTCGGGGCGGACCTCGACGACCGTGCAGCCGCCGGGCGCGGCCGGGTCGTAGACCAGGCCCTCGGTGAGCGGGACCGGGAACTCGGTCTCGTCGCGCGGGCCGTCCATCTCGTGGTTGTTGACCAGGAGGGTGCTGCCGCGCGGGCCGGGGAAGGCGGCCGTGCCGTCGTGCTCGGCGGGCGTGAACTCCCCCGATTCCAGCCGGGTCCTGCCGCTGTGGGTGAGGACGCGGTAGGTGAACCCGGCGGGCAGGGCGAGGAGTCCGTCCGGGTCCGGGACGAGCGGCCCGTACCCGACCCCGCCGTGCCGCCCGGCCGCTTCTCCGGCCCCTTCGTCCGCGCTCCCGGTGTCGGCGGCCGCGAGGGCGTTGGGCGCGGAGGCGAGGGCGGCCACACTGCCGGCCAGCGTGACACCGGCGATCGCGGACGTCCTGGTGAAGTCCCTGCGGGTGAGCGACATGCTGTCTCCTGTGACGTGGCTGGACCGTGGAGGGTGGCGATCCCCGTGCGCCCGCCACGCTCCCGCCCATGCCTGAACGCCGGTTGAACACCGGGGGTCACGGTGGTTCTCCCTTCCGTGAACCGCCCGGGCCCCGCACGGCACCGTCCACCGGACCCGCCCCGCACCGTCCACCGGACCCGCCCCGCACGGCACCGTCCACCGGACCCGCCCCGCATCGGGCGCCCCGCGCGGCACCGGGCGTTCGTGGCCACCGCCGCGCGTGGATTTCCCCGCCCCCGCCGCCCGACCACAGGTCACGCGAGTGCGAGGGGAGGGACGGCGCTCAGCTCCCGTGCTGCGACCGGGCCTTGAACGCCGCCTTCCGCGCTTCCTTCGCGATCCGCTTGTCGGGGTGCAGCCGCCCCATGGCCTCCAGCACGTCCGCGGTGGCGGGGTGTTCCACCCGCCAGGCCGTGTCGAAGAAGCCGCTGTGCTGCCGTGCCAGCCCCTCCACCAGGGAGCGCAGTTCCTCGGAGTTGCCCTCGGCGGCGAGCTGGGCGGCGACCGTGTCGATGGTCAGCCAGAAGATCAGGGCCTCGGACGGCGGCGGTACGTCGGGCGCCCCGTGCTCGGCCAGCCACACCCGGGCCAGCCCGCCGAGTTCGGGATCGTCCAGCACCTCCCGCAGCGCGGGCTCCGCCGCCACGCCGACCAGCGACAGCGCCTGCTGGCACCGCAGCCGCCGCAGCGGCGCGCCCTGGTCCGCTCCGCGTGCCGCCGCCAGCAACTCGCGTGCGGCCTGGAGCGGATCACGCCGGTCCAGCCACTGCTCGGTCTCCGCGTGGGCGGCGGCCGGCGGGAAGACGGCGGTGCCGTCGAGCAGCGCGTCCGCGCCCTTGTCCGCGAGGTCACCGACGGCCGGTGCCTCGAACCCGGCCTCCAGCAGCCGGGCGCGCAGTCCGTACAGTCCGAGCGGGGTCAGCCGCACCATGCCGTAGCGGGCGACGTCGGTGTCGTCGACCGGCGCGGCGGGCTCCTCGTCGGCGTCGGCCATCAGCGCCTCGTCCACCGGCCGGTACTCCACGAGCCCGACCGGCTCCAGCATCCGGAACTGGTCGTCCAGCCGCATCATCGCGTCGGAGACCTGTTCCAGGACGTCGTTGGTGGGTTCGGCCATGTCGTCGGGCACGATCACCGACGCGGCCAGCGCGGGCAGCGGCACCATCGTCCCGTCGGCGTCCTCCCCGCCCACGGTCAGCAGGTAGAGGTTCCCGAGCACGCCGTCCAGGAACTCCGCCTCGGCCTCCGGGTCCCAGTCCAGCGCGTCGAAATCGATCTCCCCGGACCCCTCCCCCTCGGCGATGGCGTCGACCAGCCCGCCCAGGTCCGGAACGCTCGCGTCACCGAGGACCGTCTCCAGGGCCGTGAGCCACACCCCGAGCACGTCCTGCGGCGAGCCCCCGGTGAGCACCCCCAGCTCGTCCCCGGCGGCGACGGTCCCCTCCTCCTCGTCGACCACCTCGACGAGCCCGGCGTCCACGGCGACGCGCCAGGCCTCACTGGCGTCGGCGGCGGCGTCCTCCCCGGTCAGTCCCAGCTCCGCGGCAGCCGCCGGCAACTGCTCGTCGACGAGCCCGGCACCGGCGTCGACCCGGGTGTCCGGTCCGGCCCAGCGGGCGAGCCGGGCGGCCCGGGAGAGCACCGGGGTGGACAGGGCGTCGCGCGCCAGCTCCGCTTCGGGGTGCAGCCGCGCGGGCGGCAGGGTGGAGCTGTCTGACATCGGCTGTTTCTCCTAGGCCTCTCACGACTCGGCCACTCAGCCTAGACGGATTTCCACCCATGCCGCCCGCTTCATCTCCCCTTCAGCGGGCGTACATGGCCGAAACCTTGACAAGTGGCGGGGCCTGACAGGAGATTGACGCGCGTAGAAGAGGGTGGGTCACACGTCCCCGGAGGGAATCCCGTTGCCGAGAAAGTCCGCGCGTCTCGCCGCGCTCACCGTCGCCGCCGCATGTTCCGCGGCGTCCACCGTCGTCCTCACGTCGCCCGCGCACGCCGACACGGTGCGCGTCCATGACATCCAGGGCGACACCCGCACCTCACCGCTGGCCGGACAGCAGGTCACCGACGTGACCGGAATCGTCACCGGCATCCGCACCTACGGTTCGTCCCGCGGCTTCTGGATCCAGGATCCCGCCCCGGACGCCGACCCGGCCACCAGCGAGGGCGTCTTCGTCTTCACGGGCTCCACCCCCAGGGGTGTCGCCGTGGGCGACGCCGTCACGGTCTCCGGCACGGTCTCGGAGTACGTCCCCGGCGGCACGTCCTCCGGCAACCAGTCCCTGACGGAGATCACCCGCCCGGCCTTCACGGTCGTCTCCAGCGGCAACCCGCTGCCGGCCGCCACCCCCCTCGACGCGCGTTCCGTCCCCGCCGCCTACACCCCCGAGCCGAACGGCTCGGTCAACGCGCTCCCCCTGCGCCCCGCCGAGTACGCCCTGGACCTCTACGAGTCGCTGGAGGGCATGAACGTCCAGGTCTCCGACACGCGCGTGGTGGGCGCCACCGACCCGTACACCGAACTCTGGGTCACGGTGAAGCCGTACGAGCACCGCAACCGCCGGGGCGGCACGGTCTACGGCTCCTACGACGCCCAGAACACCGGCCGTCTCCAGATCCAGTCGCTGGGCAAGGCGTCCGACTTCCCCGACGCGAACGTCGGCGACACCCTCACCGGCACCACCGCGGGCCCCCTGGACTACAACCAGTACGGCGGCTACACCCTCGTGGCAAGCGAGCTGGGCACCCTCGAGAGCGCGGAACTGAGCCGCGAGACGACCCGCGGACAGCGCACCACCGAACTGGCCGTCGCCACCTACAACGTCGAGAACCTCGACCCCTCCGACGACACCTTCGCCGCCCACGCCGCCGCGATCGTGAACAACCTCAAGTCGCCCGACATCGTGTCCCTGGAGGAGATCCAGGACAACAACGGTGCCACCGACGACGGCACGGTCGCCGCCGACCTGACGATGGCCAGGCTGATCGACGCCATCGAGGCGGCGGGCGGCCCCCGCTACGACTGGCGCTCCGTCGACCCCGCCGACAAGCAGGACGGCGGCGAACCGGGCGGCAACATCCGCCAGGCCTTCCTCTTCAACCCCGCGAGGGTCTCCTTCACGGACCGCGCCGGCGGCGACGCCACGACCGCCACCGACGTCACGAAGGTCCGCGGCAAGGCGGCCCTGACCCTCTCCCCCGGCCGCGTCGACCCGACGTCCGAGGCGTTCGACAACAGCCGCAAGCCGCTCGCCGGTGAGTTCACCTTCCGGGGCCGCACGGTCATCGTCATCGCCAACCACTTCGCCTCGAAGGGCGGCGACCAGGGCCTGACCTCCCAGTACCAGCCCCCGGCCCGCAGCTCGGAGACCCAGCGTCACCTCCAGGCCGAGGCCGTCCACGACTTCACGGCGAAGATCCTCAAGACCCAGAAGAACGCCGACGTGGTGGCCCTGGGCGACATCAACGACTTCGAGTTCTCGGAGACGACGGAAATCCTCGAAGGCAGGGGCACCCTCTGGTCGGCGATCAAGTCCCTCCCCCGGTCCGAGCGTTACTCCTACGTCTACCAGGGCAACAGCCAGGCCCTGGACCAGATCCTGATCAGCCCGTCCATCCGTCGCGGCACCTTCACGTACGACAGCGTGCACGTCAACGCGGAGTTCCACGACCAGATCAGCGACCACGACCCGCAGGTGCTCCGCTTCCGGCCGTAGGGAGGAGCAGCCGCCCACGGCGGTGAGGGGACGGGGCGGGGGTACCCGCCCGCGGCGGCCGGCGCGTCGGCCCGGGCACATGCGAGCGCCCGGTTCCGCGCCGGACCGAGGACGGGCACCCCCGACCCGGCCCCGCCCCACAAAGCTCCCCTGGGCGCTGCGCACGCCCCGCCGAACCGAGAGCCGCGCCCCGGGCGGAGGTGGAGGCGGAGACGCTCAACAACGATGGCGCCGCACCATCACCGCACCCGCCACGACCGCGACCACCGCGCCGGCGATCACCGCCGGCTTCCGGTACCGCGCCCCGACCTCCCCGGCATGGGCCGCACTGCTCCGCATCTGCACGGTCATCGCCCCGGCCCGGTCCCGAAGGTCGTCGGCCCGCGCCCGGGCCCGCGCCTTCACATCCATTTTCCCGGCCAACTCCTCCACGGTGTCGCCGAGTTCATGCCGCGTTCGCTCGATCTCCCGGCGCAGCTCGTCCGGCCCTTTGGCCCCGCGCCCCGTAGCCGCGGCCTCCGCGCCCGCATCCACATGGGCCCCCGACGGGGCCCCCGCGCGCCTCACGTCGTGCGTCATCGGTGCGCCCTTCCCTTGATCTCCTCGACATCGGCCTTCACGCTGCCCATGGTCCGCTCGGGTTTGGGCGGCGTGGCCCGGCGCAACTGCCCACGACCGGCAAGGGCGAGCACACCGGCGATGGCGAACAGCAGCCCTGTGACGATGAGCGCCGCCGCCCACAGCGGCAGCACCAGGTCCAGCGCGGCGACACCCGTACCGGCCAGCGCGAGCAGCCCCGCATAACCGAACGCCCCCGCCGCACCCAGCATCCCGCCGCCGCGTCCCGCGCGGCGCCCCTTCTCCGCCAGCTCCTCCTTGGCGAGCGCCACCTCCTGCCGTGCGAGCCGGGAGATCTGTTCGGTGGCCTGTCCGACGAGCTCACCCACACTGTGCTCGTCGCGAACCGGCCGTCGCTCGATGGTTCCGGTCACGATGCGCCTCCTCTCGGGTCGGGAACCCCGAGTACCCCCACGGCACCGGCGCTATCCATCAAGCAACGCTTACCGGTAATGACCACGACATTTAAGTAGACCTTCACCACCCACCGCCGGACACTACCCCCATGACCCCACCCCTGGGCCGCACCCTGTGCGCGATGATCACCCCGTTCACCCCCGCCGGCGCACTCGACCTGGACGGCGCCCAGCACCTGGCCGACCACCTGGTCACCCACGGCTGCGACGGCCTGGTCCTCTCGGGAACCACGGGCGAGTCCCCCACCACCACCGACGCGGAGAAGTCGTCCCTCGTCAAGGCGGTACGCCAAGCCGTCGGCACCCGGGCGACGGTCGTCGCGGGCGTCGGCACCCCCGACACGGCCCGCACCGCACAACTGGCCCGCGAGGCGGAGAAGGCCGGCGCGGACGCCCTCCTGGTGGTGGCCCCGTACTACAGCAGACCCCCGCAGGACGCGATCGAGGCCCACTTCCTCACCGTCGCGGAGGCCACGGGCCTCCCCCTCGCCCTGTACGACATCCCGTCCCGCACCGGAGTCCGCGTCGAACCGGACACCCTCCTCCGCCTGGCGGAGCACCCCCGCGTCAAGGCGGTCAAGGACTGCTCGTACGACTTCCTGGCCGCCCAGAAGGTCATGTCCCGCACCGACCTCGCGTACTACGCGGGCTGCGACGAACACAACCTGGCCCTCTACGCGGTGGGCGCCGCCGGCTGTGTCAGCACGGTCGCCAACGTGGCCCCTGCCCACATCCGCGCCGTGCTGGACGCCTTCGACGCGGGCGACACGACGAAGGCGGCCCGCCTCCAGCACCGGGCCACCCCCCTCATCGAGGCGATGATGTCGAACGGCCTCCCCGGCACGGTCACCGCGAAGGCCCTCCTCACCACCCTGAACCTCCCCGCGGGCCCGGTCCGCCCGCCCCTGAGGCCCGCCGACCGGAAGACGACCGACGGGCTCAGAGCGGCACACGCGCTCCTGACGGAACTCGACTAGAACCGCCGCTCGACGAAGACCGGCTCCCACTCCACCGTCTCGAACGCCTCGTCCGGCTCACGCACCCCGCTGAGCGGTACGACCTTCTCGCTGCCGATGGTGACCAGCACCAACCGCGGCCGGTACTCCTCCGACCCGGGAGCCCGCTCCCAGGCGATGAGCCGCCGGTCGTCCACCCAGGCGAGCAGCTGCGCCCCGCGCACCCGGGCGACCTCCTCGCCCGTGTACGGATCACGGATCTCGGACCAGGACGTGTCCTTGGCCTCGGCCGTCAGACCGAGCGCGGCCAGCTTGCCGTCGGGGGACAGCCGCGCGGAGACGTCGGACCGCAGGTGCCGTTCGTTCGCGGGCGCGGGAACCGTGTCCCCGTCGAGGTCGTGGAACTGCTGCAGTCCGTCCTTGCCCCCGACGACCTGCGAGTACACGAGCCGGCCGTCCCGGGAGAACGCGAAGTCCTGCCGCCCGTTGATGTCCCGGCGGTCCGCGACCGGGCTCCAGTCGCCCCGGCCGTCGGCCACGTCCAGGACGTAGAAGCCGCTCCGGGACGAGTAGCTGCCGAACGGCGACACCCAGGCCACGTCCCCGGAGGAACCCTTCACTCGCGTGATGAGATCGGGGTGTTCACCGTAGGTCGTGGCGACGAGCCTGCTCCCGTCGCGCGAGTAGGCGAGGCCGCCGACTCCGCGGTCGACGGCGATCCACCGGTCGACGCGTCCCGAGGCCAGGTCGAGGATGCCGATCCTCCAGGCGGGCAACGTCCGCTCCAGTACGGCCGCGGTACGCGCACCGGGCGCCACGGCGACGAACGACCACCGGTCGTCCTTCTCGTACGTCCCGGTCTCCGGGTCGAGCAGCCAGTAGGTACGGGTCAGCACCCCTCGGTCGCCCGACCGGACCGCGGGCTCCGCCGTGTAGTAGGCGGCCAGCACGGACCGCCCGGCCGTGATCGCATCGCGCGGCGGCGACTGGTCCGGGTGCGCGGAGACGCCGTTCCCGTCCAGGACGGAGGCGGGACGGACGTCCTCCTTCCCGGTGTCCAGCAGCGGCACGCCGACAGCGACCGCGACGACGGCCGCCACGGCGGCGGCGACGGCGACCAGCCCGCGGACCCGGCGCCGCCGCCGTAGCGCCAGCACCCGGTCGGCGAACCCCGGTCCGGGCGTGGTCAGTTCCGCCGCCTGTTCACGCAACGCGTCACGCACGAGTTCGTCGACGTTCACGACCGCACCTCCACGGGCGAGTAGTCACCGGACGGCCGCCGCTCGGCCTCGGACCGGCCGAGGGAGCGCAGTTCGGGCGCGAGGGCGCGCAGCCGGGCCAGGGAACGGTGGGTGGTGGACCGTACGGTGCCCACCGAGCAGCCCAGGACGCGGGCCACCTCGGCCTCGGGGAGGTCCTCGAAATAGCGCAGTACCAGCATGGTGCGCTGGCGCGCGGTCAGCCGGGCCAGCGCGCCCCGCATCAGCAGGCGCAGTTCCGCGTCGGCCGAGGCGGCGTCCCCGTCCGTACCGGGTTCCGGCGGTTCGGCCACGCTGAGTTCACGCCCGCGCCGTTTCAGCCGCCAGCGGCTGATCTGCTGCCGGTAGAGGATCTGCCGTACGTACGCCTCGGGTTCGTCGATGCGGTGCCAGCGGCCCGCCGCCTTGATCAGCGCGTTCTGCAGCAGGTCCTCGCCCGCGTGCCGGTCGCCGCCGCTCAGCAGGACGGCGGTCTTCAGCAGTGCGGGCGACCGGTTCGCCACGAACTCCCGGAAACTCTCCTGCGCTTCGGCATCCATCGTCACCTTCTTCTCTTCACCCGGGAGCGGGCCCTGTGTCCGCTCCCCGCGCCCCTATGGACGCGCGCGGGCGGCTCCCGCTATGCCACCGCTCGGCGGCTTCACGAAAAAGAACGGGCCGGACCGCACCGCGTTCTCACGCGGTGCGGTCCGGCCCGGCGGAGCGACCCCTCAGTCCCAGGCGTACCCGTCCCCGAACAGCAGGGTGTGTTCCAGTACGTCCTCGGCGGGGTCGTCGACCTGACCGACGTTGGCGTTGATCAGTCCGACGCGGTGACCGTTGTGGGAGGCCGTGTTGGTCTCGTCCGCGTGTGCGGAACTGGCCAGTGTGCCGCACAGCATCAGCACGGCCACCACTCCCATCACTCCGACCGCACAGCGGAGCACGCCCCCCACCCACTCGTTCGTCATCGCCCGTTCGTCCCCATTTCTGTATGTCAGTCGTCCCGGCTTCTGATCGGACCCTGTGTCCACCCGTTCATCTGCCAAAACGACCCCGAAGTCACGGGGAGTAACCCGTACGAGAGCGTACGGGTGTGACGGCCGGCTCAGTTGTGGCTGTGCAGGACCTCGTTCAGGCCGCCCCAGACCGCGTTGTTCGGGCGGGCCTCGACCGTGCCGGTGACGGAGTTGCGGCGGTAGAGGATGTGGGAGGCGCCGGACAGCTCACGGGCCTTGACGACCTCGCCGTCGGGCATGGTGACGCGGGTACCCGCGGTGACGTACAGGCCGGCCTCGACCACGCACTCGTCACCGAGGGCGATGCCGACGCCCGCCTCGGCGCCGACCAGGCAGCGCTCACCGATGACGATGCGCACGTTGCCGCCGCCGGAGAGGGTGCCCATGGTGGAGGCGCCGCCGCCGATGTCGGAGCCGTCGCCGACGACGACGCCCGCGGAGATGCGGCCCTCGACCATCGACGTGCCGAGCGTGCCGGCGTTGAAGTTGACGAAGCCCTCGTGCATGACGGTGGTGCCCTCGGCGAGGTGCGCGCCGAGCCGTACGCGGTCGGCGTCGGCGATGCGGACGCCCTTGGGGGCGACGTAGTCCGTCATGCGGGGGAACTTGTCGACGGAGGTGACGGCCAGGTGCAGGCCCTCGGCGCGGGCGTTGAGCCGCACCTTCTCGAGGTCGTCCACGGCGACCGGGCCGAGGGAGGTCCAGGCGACGTTGGCGAGGTGGGCGAAGATGCCGTCCAGGTTCTGGCCGTGCGGCCGGACCAGGCGGTGGGAGAGCAGGTGGAGGCGCAGGTAGACGTCGTGGGCGTCGACGGGCTTCTCGGCGAGCGAGGAGATGACCGTGCGGACCGCGACCACCTCGACGCCGCGGCGGGCGTCCGGACCGACCGCCGCGGTGGCGCCGCCGCCCAGGAGTTCCGCGGCCTGCTCGGCGGAGAGCCGCTCGGTGCCGGACGGGCCGGGCTCGTCGGCCAGTACGGGGGCGGGGAACCAGGTGTCGAGGACGGTGCCGTCGGCGGCGACGGTGGCGAGGCCGGCGGCCACCGCGCCGGAGGTGCTGTGAGCAGTCGTGTCGGTCATGAGGGCAACCTAACCAACCGGTGCCCACGGACGCGAACCGGTACGGACCACGTCTCAGCGTGCGGTCCACACGAACGGCGGACCCACCGGAAGGCGGCCCCTCCGGGGCGACGCGCACGCCGCGAAACAGCCCGCCCGAAGCGACACGCACACCACCGGACAGCCCCGCCCGAAGCGACACGCACACCACCGGACAGCCCCGCCCGAAGCGACACGCACACCACCGGACAGCCCCGTCCAAGGCGCGGCACACACGTCTGGATGGACGCCAGCACGCTCAGCGTGAACGACAGCCCCGCCCGAGGCACGGCACGCACCACCACCGGACAGCCCTCCCGAGGCGACACACCGGTCAGTGCGCCCCGCCCAGGTTGAGCACCACCACCCCGGCGATGATCAGCGCGATACCGCCGGCCTTGGCGACGGTGAGCCCCTCGCCCATGAACATCGTGCCGATCACCGCGATGGCGGCCGTCCCGACCCCGGACCAGATGGCGTACGCCGTCCCGACCGACAGGGTCTTCAGGGTCTGTGCGAGCAGGGCGAACGCCACCAGGTACCCGGCGACGGTGACGACCGAGGGCCACAGCCGGGTGAATCCCTCGCTGTACTTCATGGCGGTCGTCCCGACCACCTCCGCTGCGATGGCTCCGGCGAGCAGTGCGTACCCCATGACGTGATCGTAGCCAGGGGCGACGACACGCGAAGCGGCCCCCGGCATCACGCCGGGGGCCGCTCGGCCGGACCACTCGCTCAGACGTTGAAGCCCAGCGCCCTCAGCTGCTCACGGCCGTCGTCCGTGATCTTGTCGGGGCCCCACGGCGGCATCCAGACCCAGTTGATGCGCAGCTCGCTGACCAGACCGTCCGTGGCGGACTTGGCCTGGTCCTCGATGACGTCCGTCAGCGGGCAGGCCGCGGAGGTCAGGGTCATGTCGATGGTCGCCACGTTGGAGTCGTCGACGTGGATGCCGTAGATGAGGCCGAGGTTGACGACGTCGATGCCCAGTTCGGGGTCGACGACGTCCATCAGGGCCTCGCGGAGCTCCTCCTCCGAGGCCGGCTTCATCTCCAGGGTCTCGCTCATGCCGTTGTCCTTTCGGCGTCGGCGCCCAGCGCCTGGGCCGTCGCGTCCTTCCACGCCATCCAGCTGAGGAGGGCGCACTTCACCCGGGCCGGGTACTTGGACACCCCGGCGAACGCGACCGCGTCCTCCAGGATCTCCTCCATCGCGTCGTCGGGCTCGATCTTCCCCTTGGACTGCATCAGTTCCAGGAAGGTCCCCTGGATCCGCTGTGCCTCGGCGAGGTCCTTGCCGACCAGCAGGTCGTTCAGCACGGAGGCGGAGGCCTGGCTGATGGAGCAGCCCTGCCCCTCGTAGCTGACGTCGCTGATCTTCGTGCCGTCGTACTTCACGCGGAGCGTGATCTCGTCACCGCACGTCGGGTTGACGTGGTGCACCTCGGCGTCGCCGTCCCTCAGACCACGCCCGTGCGGGTTCTTGTAGTGGTCCAGGATGACGTCCTGGTACATGGAGTCCAGCTTCACGCCTCAGCTCCTCATCCGAAGAAGTTCCGTACGTGCTCCAGGCCGTCGACCAGTGCGTCGATCTCGGCCGGCGTGGAGTACAGATAGAACGACGCTCGCGTGGTCGCAGGAATTCCGTACCGCAGGCAGACGGGCCGCGCGCAGTGGTGGCCGACCCGGACGGCGATGCCCTGTTCGTCGAGGACCTGGCCCACGTCGTGCGGGTGGATGTCGCCGAGCGTGAACGAGATCGCCGCGCCCCGGTCCTCGGCCGTGGCGGGGCCGATGATGCGCAGGTCCGGGACCTCGGCCAGGCGCTTGACCGCGTACTCGGTGATGGCGTGCTCATGGGCGAGGATCTTGTCCATGCCGATGGCCGACAGGTAGTCGATCGCCGCGCCGAGACCGACCGCCTGGGCGATCGGCGGGGTGCCCGCCTCGAACTTGTGCGGGGCCGGCGCGTAGGTCGACGAGCTCATCGACACGGTCTCGATCATCTCGCCGCCGCCGAGGAACGGGGGCAGGTCCTCCAGCAGTTCCTGGCGGCCCCAGAGCACGCCTATGCCGGTCGGGCCGCACATCTTGTGGCCGGTGAAGGCCACGAAGTCGGCCTGGAGGGCCTGGACGTCCAGCGGCATGTGCGGCGCGGCCTGGGAGGCGTCGACGCAGACCAGCGCGCCGACCTCCTGGGCGCGGCGCACGATCGCCTCGACCGGGTTGACCGTGCCCAGGATGTTGGAGACCAGCACGAAGGAGACGATCTTCGTCTTCTCGGTGATGACCTCGTCGATGTTGGAGAGGTCGAGCCGGCCGTCGTCGGTCAGCCCGAACCACTTCAGCTTCGCGCCGGTGCGCTGCGCGAGCAGCTGCCACGGCACGATGTTGGAGTGGTGCTCCATCTCCGTGATGACGATCTCGGTCTCGTGGTCCACCCGGTAGGGCTCGTCGGCCCAGCCGAGCATGTTGGCCACGAGGTTGAGCGACTCGGAGGCGTTCTTGGTGAAGATCACCTCGTCACGGCTCGGCGCGTTGACGAACTCCGCGACCTTGTCGCGCGCGCCCTCGTACAGCGCCGTGGCCTCCTCGGCGAGCACATGCACACCGCGGTGGACGTTGGCGTTGTAGCGCTCGTAGTACTCGCTCAGGGCGTCCAGCACCTGGCGCGGCTTCTGCGAGGTCGCCGCGTTGTCCAGGTACACGAGCTTCCGGTCGTCGTGGACCAGACGGTCCAGGATCGGGAAGTCCTTGCGGATCGCCTCGGTGTCGAGGAGGCCCGGCAGCTGTGTCACTCGGATGCGCCACCCTTCGTGTCGACTCCGTCGTGCTTCGTGTATGCCTCGTATCCCTCGTTCTCCAGCTTGTCGGCGAGCTCGGCGCCGCCGGACTCGACGATCTTGCCGGCCGAGAAGACGTGGACGTAGTCGGGCTTGATGTAGCGCAGGATGCGCGTGTAGTGCGTGATCAGCAGCGTGCCGACCTCGCCGGACTCGCGGACGCGGTTGACACCCTCGGAGACGACGCGCAGGGCGTCGACGTCGAGGCCGGAGTCGGTCTCGTCGAGGATCGCGACCTTCGGCTTGAGCAGTTCGAGCTGGAGGATCTCGTGGCGCTTCTTCTCACCGCCGGAGAAGCCCTCGTTGACGTTGCGCTCGGCGAAGGCGGGGTCCATGTTGAGGCGCTCCATGGCCTCCTTGACCTCCTTCACCCAGGTGCGCAGCTTGGGGGCCTCGCCGCGGACGGCGGTGGCGGAGGTGCGCAGGAAGTTGCTCACCGACACACCGGGGACCTCGACCGGGTACTGCATCGCCAGGAACAGGCCGGCGCGGGCGCGCTCGTCGACGGACATCTCCAGGACGTCCTCGCCGTCGAGGGTGACGGTGCCGCCGGTGATCGTGTACTTGGGGTGACCCGCGAGGGAGTAGGCGAGGGTCGACTTGCCGGAGCCGTTGGGGCCCATGATGGCGTGCGTCTCGCCCTGCTTCACGGTCAGGTCGACGCCCTTGAGGATCTCCTTCGTGGCGTTGTCGGCCTCGACGGTGACGTGCAGGTCTCGGATTTCAAGCGTTGCCATGGGTGCCTCAGGACTCCTGGGTGAGGGAGACGAGCACGTCGTCCCCTTCGATCTTTACGGGGTATACGGGGACGGGGCGCGTCGCCGGAAGGGCGTCGGGCTTGCCGGAACGGAGGTCGAAACGCGAGCCGTGCAGCCAGCACTCGATGTGGCAGTCGTCCACCTCGCCCTCCGCGAGGGAGACGTTCGCGTGCGAGCAGATGTCGTGGATCGCGAACACCTCCCCCTCGGTCCGCACGATGGAGACCGGCGTGCCGTCGAGTTCCACCCTTTTCGGGGTGTCCTCCTCCAGCTCGCTCAGCCCGCAGGCGCGTCGGTACGTCATGCGACCGCCGCCTCCAGCTCCTCCTCGATCTTGGCGATCAGGCGCTCCTCGATGTCCGGGACGCCGATCTGCTGGACGAGTTCGGCGAAGAAGCCGCGGACCACCAGGCGGCGGGCGTCCTGCTCGGGGATGCCGCGGGCCATCAGGTAGAAGAGCTGCTCGTCGTCGAAGCGGCCGGTCGCGGAGGCGTGGCCGGCGCCGACGATCTCGCCGGTCTCGATCTCCAGGTTGGGCACGGAGTCGACGCGGGCGCCGTCGGTGAGGACCAGGTTGCGGTTCATCTCGTAGGTGTCGGTGCCCTCGGCCTTGGCCTCGATGAGGACGTCACCGATCCACACGGCGTGCGCTTCGTCGCCCTGGAGCGCGCCCTTGTAGGCGACGTTGGACTTGCAGTGCGGCACGTTGTGGTCGACGAGGAGGCGGTGCTCCTGGTGCTGGCCGGCGTCGGTGAAGTACAGGCCGAACAGCTCGGCCTCGCCGCCGGGGCCGGCGTACGTCACGCGCGGGTGGAGGCGTACGACGTCGCCGCCGAAGGTGACGATCACCGACTTGAAGGAGGCGTCCCGGCCGACGAGGGCGTCGTGCTGGGCGGCGTGCACCGCCTTGTCGTCCCAGTCCTGGACGGAGACGACGGTGAGCTTGGCGCCGTCGCCGAGGACGTACTCGACGTTGGCGGCGAGCACCGCGTCGCCGGTGTGGTCGATGACCACGACGGCCTCGGCGAAGGCGCCGAGCTCGATCACCTGGTGGGCGTAGGCGGTGCCGCCCTCGCCGTGCACCGCGATGCGGACCGGCTCGGTGAGGACGGCCTCCTTGGGCACGGTCACGACCGAGGCCCGCTCGAAGGCGGAGTACGCCTGGGCGGCGACGCGGTCCACCGGGGTGCCCGCGCGGCCGAGCCGGGCGTCGTCGCGGCCGACGGTCTCGACGGTGACGCCCTCGGGCGCCTCGACGGTGACCTTGACGCCCTCGCCGGTGGCGGTGGCGGTGCCGTCGTGCAGGCCGCGCAGCCGCTCCAGCGGGGTGAACCGCCACTCCTCCTCGCGGCCGTGGGGGACGGGGAAGTCCGCCACGTCGAAGGAGGGGGGCGCGCTCATGCGGGTCGCGACGGTCGACTCCGCGGCGACCGCGATCGAGCCCGCGGTGGTGGAACCCACGGGGATGTTCTGAGCCTCAGCCATGGCTGTCGTAGTGCTCGCTTTCCTTTGCGTAAGGGGCTTGACGGAACGGCGCTGGTGCTTAGCCGACCGCGCCTTCCATCTGCAGCTCGATCAGCCGGTTGAGCTCGAGCGCGTACTCCATGGGCAGTTCCTTGGCGATCGGCTCGACGAAGCCGCGCACGATCATCGCCATCGCCTCGAACTCGCTCAGGCCGCGGCTCATCAGGTAGAAGAGCTGGTCCTCGGAGACCTTGGAGACGGTCGCCTCGTGGCCCATGGACACGTCGTCCTCGCGGACGTCCACGTAGGGGTAGGTGTCCGAGCGGGAGATGGTGTCGACGAGCAGCGCGTCGCAGAGCACGTTGGACTTGGAGCCCGGGGCGCCCTCGCCGATCTCGATCAGACCGCGGTAGGAGGTACGGCCACCACCGCGCGCCACCGACTTGGAGACGATGTTGGACGAGGTGTTCGGGGCCATGTGGACCATCTTGGCGCCCGCGTCCTGGTGCTGGCCCTCGCCGGCGAAGGCGATGGACAGCGTCTCGCCCTTGGCGTGCTCGCCCATGAGGTAGACGGCCGGGTACTTCATCGTCACCTTGGAGCCGATGTTGCCGTCGACCCACTCCATGGTCGCGCCCTCGTAGGCCACGGCGCGCTTGGTGACCAGGTTGTAGACGTTGTTCGACCAGTTCTGGATGGTCGTGTAGCGGCAGCGGGCGTTCTTCTTGACGATGATCTCGACGACCGCGCTGTGCAGCGAGTCCGACTTGTAGATCGGGGCGGTGCAGCCCTCGACGTAGTGCACGTAGGCACCCTCGTCGACGATGATCAGGGTCCGCTCGAACTGGCCCATGTTCTCGGTGTTGATCCGGAAGTAGGCCTGGAGCGGGATCTCGACGTGCACGCCCGGCGGGACGTAGATGAAGGAGCCGCCCGACCACACGGCGGAGTTCAGCGACGCGAACTTGTTGTCGCCGACCGGGATGACCGTGCCGAAGTACTCCTTGAAGAGCTCGGGGTGCTCCTTCAGGGCGGTGTCGGTGTCGAGGAAGATGACGCCCTGCTCCTCCAGGTCCTCACGGATCTGGTGGTAGACGACCTCCGACTCGTACTGGGCGGCGACACCGGCGACGAGGCGCTTCTTCTCGGCCTCCGGGATGCCCAGCTTGTCGTAGGTGTTCTTGATGTCCTCGGGCAGGTCCTCCCAGGACTCCGCCTGCTTCTCCGTGGAGCGCACGAAGTACTTGATGTTGTCGAAGTCGATGCCGGAGAGGTCGGAGCCCCAGTTCGGCATGGGCTTCTTCTCGAACAGGCGCAGGCCCTTGAGGCGGAGCTTGGTCATCCACTCCGGCTCGTCCTTCTTCGCGGAGATGTCCCGGACGACGTCCTCGTTCAGGCCGCGGCGCGCCGACGCACCGGCCTCGTCACGGTCGGCCCAGCCGTATTCGTAGGTGCCCAGACCCTCCAGCTCGGGGTGGGCAGTCTCCGTGGGGAGAGTCATGCGGGGTTCCTCCCGGACGTGCTTTCAGATGCGTGGTGGGAAATCTTGGGGATGAACGTCGTGCAGACGCCGTCGCCGTGCGCGATGGTGGCCAGTCGCTGCACATGCGTACCGAGAAGCTCGGCGAAAAATTCCGTCTCGGCCTCGCAGAGCTGCGGAAACTTTTCGGCGGCGTGGGCGACCGGGCAGTGGTGCTGGCAGAGCTGCTCACCGACCGGCGCGTTGCGCGCCGTCGCAGCGTACCCGTCCACGCTCAGGGCCTTGGCCAGGGCTTCCGTCCGGTCCTCGGGGGCCGCGGCCTCGACCGCCTTGCGGTAGGCGTCCGCCTGGGCGGCGATCCGGGCGCGGGCGAACGCGGCGATGGCCTCGCCGCCGCCCTCCCGCTCACCGATCCACCGCAGGGCGTCCAGGGCCAGTTTGTCGTACGACTGGTCGAAGGCGTCCCGCCCGCAGTCGGTGAGGGCGAAGACCTTGGCCGGGCGCCCGCGCGTGCGCGCGCCGTAGACGCGCCGCTCGCGGGCCTCCACGACGTTGTCGGCGGCGAGCGCGTCCAGGTGCCGGCGTACGGCCGCCTGGGTGAGACCGAGCCGCTCGGCGAGCTCGGCGACGGTCGACGGGCCGTGGTCCAGGATGGAGCGGGCGACGCGGTTGCGGGTGGACCGCTCACCGGTTGCCAGTTCCTCGTGGGGAGGCTCCGTCGGATAGTCGCCGTTTTTCACAACGCCATTGTTGCGTAATTCTTCCGAGCCGGGCAACCCGCGCCCGGACGGCCCCGAGGTGCGCTGCATCACTTAGGTAAACCTAATTGACCTGCGGAAACGATCTTTGATCGATCAGACCCGCGGGGTCCGGGTGCCGCCTCCGGAACACTCGGCGGACCTGCCCGCACCCCCTCCGACCGGCCCTCTTGTCACGTGGGGAGGAGTTCCCGCACCCGGCGCCCCGACGCCCCGGCCGCCTCCCTAGACTCGTGACCCATGCGAAGTGAGCCCGTGGTCCAGGTGCAGGCCCTGGTGAAGCGGTACGGCACGAAGACCGCGGTGGACGGCCTCGACCTGGTGGCCCGGCAGGGCGTGACCGCCGTGCTCGGCCCCAACGGGGCGGGCAAGACGACCACGGTCGAGACCTGCGAGGGGTACCGGCGGCCGGATTCCGGCACGGTGCGCGTCCTGGGCCTCGACCCGGTGAAGCAGTCGGCGGCGCTGCGGCCCCGCGTCGGGGTGATGCTCCAGTCCGGTGGCGTCTACTCGGGCGCGCGGGCGGACGAGATGCTCCGCCACGTGGCGAAGCTGCACGCGCATCCGCTGGACGTGGACGCGCTGATCGAGCGGCTCGGGCTCGGGTCCTGCGGCCGTACGTCGTACCGGCGGCTCTCCGGCGGCCAGCAGCAGCGGCTCGCGCTGGCGATGGCCGTGGTGGGGCGCCCGGAGCTGGTGTTCCTGGACGAGCCGACCGCCGGCCTCGACCCGCAGGCCCGCCGCGCCACCTGGGACCTGGTCCGGGATCTGCGCGCGGACGGCGTCTCCGTCATCCTCACCACCCACTACATGGACGAGGCCGAGCAGCTCGCCGACGACGTGGCGGTCATCGACGCCGGCCGGGTCATCGCCCAGGGCTCCCCCGAGGAGCTGTGCAGGGGCGGCGCCGAGAACACGCTCCGCTTCTCCGGACGGCCGGGACTGGACATGGCGTCCCTGCTGAAGGCCCTGCCCCCCGGCTCCTCGGGCGCCGAGGTGGCCCCGGGCACGTACAGGGTCGTCGGCGAGGTCGACCCGCAGCTGCTCGCCACGGTGACGTCCTGGTGCGCGCAGCACGGGGTGATGCCGGACCGCATCTCGGTGGAACGGCACACCCTCGAAGACGTCTTCCTGGAGCTCACCGGCAAGGAGCTGCGCTCATGATTCCGGCCCAGACCGAGACCGGCCGGGGGTCCGGCCCGCGGCGCGGCCGCAGTCGGACGCAGCGCCCCCCGGGAAGACACAGCCTGGAGCTCACCGGCAAGGAGCTGCGTTCGTGACGGCCACCGGCACCTACACCCCGAAGCCGGGGGCCGCTCCCCTGGCGCGCATGATCGCCGCGCAGGCCGCGCTCGAGACGAAGATGCTGCTGCGCAACGGCGAGCAGCTGCTGCTGACGGTGATCATCCCCACGCTGCTGCTGGTGCTCTTCAGCACCGTGGACGTCGTGGACACCGGTGAGGGCGAGGCGGTGGACTTCCTCGCCCCCGGCATCCTCGCGCTCGCGGTGATGTCGACGGCGTTCACCGGGCAGGCCATCGCGACCGGCTTCGAGCGCCGGTACGGCGTGCTGAAGCGGCTGGCCTCGTCACCGCTGCCGCGCTGGGGACTGATGACCGCGAAGACGCTGTCGGTGCTGGTCACCGAGGTCCTCCAGGTGATCCTCGTCACGGTGATCGCACTCGCGCTCGGCTGGTCCCCGCAGGGCAGCCCCTTCGCGGTGTTCCTGCTGCTGGTCCTCGGCACCGCCGCCTTCTCCGGGCTCGGCCTGCTGATGGCGGGCACCCTCAAGGCCGAGGCGACACTCGCCGCCGCCAACCTGGTGTTCCTGCTGCTGCTCGTCGGCGGCGGGGTGGTCGTACCGCTGGACAGGTTCCCGGCCGCGGCCCAGGACGTCCTGGGCCTGCTCCCGATCTCCGCCCTGTCGGAGGGCCTGCGGGACGTCCTCCAGCACGGCGCCGGAATCCCGTGGGCCAACCTCGGCATCCTCGCCGTGTGGGCGGTCGCGGGCCTCGCGGCGGCCGGGAAGCTCTTCCGCTGGGAGTAGAGCAACCGCTCCCCGCTGTCCGCTGTCCGCGGGCAGTCGTGCCGCAGGACGGCACGGGTGGGCGGTGGGGGCACCTCCCGCTCATGGGGTCCCCCGCTCGAGCGAAGCCGGGAGTGGGGGAGAAGCCGGGAGTGAGGGAGGCACCCCGCGAACGCCGGGCCGCGCGCCCTCCCCCCGGCCCAAGCCAGACCCTCGTGAAAGCATGCACAAGCGGCGTCCTACGATGGGACGCGTGCCAAACGTGACCCGCGCCGACGCCCAGGCGGCCCTGCGCAACCCGCTCGCCTTCATCGCCGCACGCTGGACCCCGGACCCCCGGACCGTCCGCCGGACGGCCCTCACCGCGCTCGTCATGGCGGTCGTCATCGTGGTCACCGGCGGTGCCGTACGCCTGACCGGCTCCGGCCTGGGCTGCCCCACCTGGCCCAAGTGCACCGACGACTCGCTCACCACCACCAGCGAGATGGGCCTGCACGGCGTCATCGAGTTCGGCAACCGCCTGCTGACGTACGTGCTCTGCGCCGCCGTCGGCTGGGCGATCATCGCCGCACGCTCGGAGAAGCCGTACCGGCGCGGCCTCACCCTGCTGGGCTGGACGCAGTTCTGGATCGTCATGGGCAACGCGATCCTCGGCGGCATCGTCGTCCTCGTCGGCCTGAACCCGTACACGGTCGCGGCGCACTTCCTGCTCTCCACCGCGCTGATCGCGGTCGCCACGGCGATGTGGCAGCGCACCCGCGAGGGCGACGAGCCGCCCCGGCCGCTGGTCGGCAAGGCCGTGCAGCAACTGGTGTGGTTCATGGTGGCCGCCTCCGTGCTGCTGATCGCGGTCGGCACGGTGGTGACCGGCGCGGGCCCGCACGCGGGTGACTCCAGCGACGTCCCGCGGATGCCGCTCGACTGGGAGATGGTCAGCAAGCTGCACGCCGTACTGGCGTGGATCGTGGTGACGCTGACGTTCGCCCTGTGGTTCGTCCTGAAGGCGGTCGACGCCCCCGCCGGCCCGCTTGCCCGCACCCGCGAGCTGTTCCTGATCCTGCTCGCGCAGGGCGCCATCGGCTACGTCCAGTACTTCACCGACCTCCCCGAGGTCCTGGTCGGCCTGCACATGTTCGGCTCCTGCGTGATGTGGATCTGGGTACTGCGGGTGCTGCTGTCGCTGCGCGAACGGCCGGAGGCCGCGGTACCGGACGCCGCCTCACCGGTCGCTCAGGAGCCCGCCACCAGCGCGTCGATCGCCGGTCCCAGGTAGTCCCTGGTCAGCCGGGCCCGGCGTACGGTCCACTCCTCGGCGGGCGGTGCGGGGGCGTCGTAGCGTCGCCTCCTGATGTCCTCGACGACCTCGCCGGGCGCGCCGAGGCCGGGCGGTCCAGGACCGCGATCACGTCCAGATCACTGCGTCCCTCCCGGTAGTCGCCACCGGCCAGTGAGCCGTGCGCCCATACGGCCACAGGGGTGAGCGGCGCCAGGCCGGTGAGGAAGCGGTCGAGTAACGCGTCGGTCGGCATCCGCCCAGTCTTCGCAGTTCAGTCCAGGCTGTACACCCTGCCCGCGTTCCCCGAGGCGATCAGGCCGGCCACCCGCTGGGCGTCGTCGGGCGACCACGCGCCCTCGGCCACCCAGGTGCCGAGCACCCGGCCGAGCGCCTCGCGGAACAGGTGGGCGCCGACCACGTGCAGCTCGGGCAGGCCGCCGGCGCCGCTGGAGAAGAGGATCTTGCCGAAGGGGGCGAGTTCCAGGATCTCCGCGAGGACGGTCGCCGCGCGGGCGCCGGTGCGGACCAGGGCGGCGCCGCAGTCGGCGTAGACGTGCGGGAAGACACCGGCGAGATGGGCGGCGTGCCGGTGGTACGGGTAGCCGTACAGCAGCACGAGGTCGGTGCCGAGACCGGCGGTGGCCCGGACGAAGTCGGTCAGCAGGACCGGGTCGGTGCGGTCGATGCGGGCGCCCGGTGCGGCGAGACCGGCGTGCAGCTGGAGGGGCCGGCCCGAGGCGACGGCGATCCACAGCAGGTGCCGGAGCAGCACGGGGTCGCTCAGCTCGTCCCCGACCCGGCGGGAGGCCAGCCAGCGCCCCGCCGCGCCGCGCACCTCGCCCGGTCCGGGCGGCTCGGGGGCGAGCGCCGGACCGTGCCGTACGCCGGCGACGGAGGTGAAGGCGACGGCGTGCGCGGCGGCCACGTGCACCGACTCGGCGAGGTTGGCGAGGAAGGACTCGACGGTGCCGGAGGTGTCGGCGACCTGTTCGGCGAGCTGTTCCAGGCGGACGATCTCGTGGGCCTCGGCGTCCCCGGCCGTGCCCAGCTCGGTGGGTCCTGTGAGGTCGCCGGGCAGCCCGGTGTCGACGAGGTAGGCGGTGATGCCGCTGCCCCGCAGCAGCCGCCGCCCCGCCTCGATCACGCCCAGTTCACGGCGCCGGGCGAGATAACGGGCGGGCGGGCAGTGCGGCTCCAGGCCGAGCAGGGGCGGGCACCAGCGGCGTACGGCGAAGCCGGTCTGGGTGTCGAAGAGGGTGGTACCGGGGGCGGGCGGGCCCTCGGTCCGGGCGAGCTGGGCCTCGAAGGTGCCCAGGCCCAGCTCTGTGCGGAGCACTCCGTGGCAGTACTGGTCCACGAGTGAGGGTGTTTCGATCATCCGGGGCTCCCCGTAGTGGACCGTGGGCGTCACAGGTCCTAACGGGTGAACCCCGGGAGAGGTCGCGCGTCTGCCGGGTGCGGGCCGTCCGCGGTCGATCGCGCCCACGCGGCGGAGCCGCATGCCGGTACAGCCCCGCGCCCCTGGGCCGGCTGCCCCTGGGCCGGCTGCCCCTGGGCCGACCGCTACTCAGCCGTTGGACGGGCCGCCGACCTGGATTCCCGCCATACGACTCCACTCGTACGGCCCCGTCCTCACCTTTGCCGCGAACTCGCCGTCGAAGTTCTCGTGCCGTGTGATGCCGGCCTTCTCGACGGCCCTCTCGGCGATCTCCACGGACGGGGCGAAGACGTCGCCCCAGTCGCCGTCCTCGCCGACGAGGACGATGCGGGCGCCGCGCTGTCCGAGGTAGGCGATCTGTCCCCCGGCGCCGCCGTGTGCCGTGGCGAAGCCGCTGATCTGCTTGGCGAGCCGGGCCGCCTTCTGCTCGGCCTTCGGGTCCACCTGCTGCGTGTCTGCCATGACCAGGATGCTACCGACGGGTAGATCAAACGGCGACGGGCGGGGTCCGTGGCCTTGACCACGTACCCCGCCCGGTCGGCGGGCATCGGGCGGTCACCGCAGGAACGGGTCCACCGCGACGGCCACGAAGAGCAGCGACACATAGGTGATGGACCAGTGGAACAGGCGCATCTCCTTCAGCTTGCCGCCCGTCACCTCGGCCTTCGCGCGGTTCAGCAGCGCGTGCGCCTCCCACAGCCACCAGCCGCCCGCCGCCAGGGCGACCGCCGTGTAGAACCAGCCGGTGTAGCCGAGCGGGGTGAGCAGCAGCGACACCGCGACCATGACCCAGCTGTAGAGCACGATCTGCTTGGCGACCACCTTGTTGGAGGCGATGACCGGCAGCATCGGCACGCCGACGCGCGCGTAGTCGTCCTTCACCTTCATGGACAGCGGCCAGTAGTGCGGCGGCGTCCAGAAGAAGATGACGAGGAAGAGGATGACCGGCGCCCACGACATCGAGTTGGTGACCGCGGACCAGCCGATCAGCACCGGCATGCAGCCGGCGATGCCGCCCCACACGATGTTCTGCGACGTACGCCGTTTGAGGATCATCGTGTAGACGACGACGTAGAAGAGGAGTGCGCCGAGGGAGAGCCAGGCGGACAGCCAGTTGACGGTCAGCCCGAAGAGCAGGGTCGAGACGACCGCGAGGGTGATGCCGAAGGCCAGGCACTCGCGCGGGCCGACCATGCCGGTCACCAGCGGACGCTGCGAGGTGCGGTCCATCAGCGCGTCGATGTCGCGGTCGATGTACATGTTGAGCGCGTTCGCGCCGCCCGCGGACAGGTAGCCGCCGACGCAGGTCAGCAGCACCAGCTTCAGGTCGGGCACGCCCTGCTGCGCCAGGAACATCACCGGGACGGTGGTGATGAGCAGCAGCTCGATGATCCGCGGCTTGGTGAGAGCCACGAATGCCATCACACGGGCCCCGAACGGCCGACGGGCAGGGCTCTGACTCGTCCCCAGCACCCCCGCTGGACGGGATTCAACGGCCGTCACGCACACCCCTACAGAGATTCCAGCAAGCCTCCCCGTGTGAGGCGGGGGTAAAGGCTCGCGCGTACCACGCCACTGTAGACGTTGCCCAGACCCGGACATTCGCGGGGGTCCGCTCGTGTTGGCCGGCACCCTCCGAGGTGCGCCCCGAAGCTCGATTGAGCACCCGGATGAGCGGCTCCGTATTCATCTGCCGAACGGGGAGAACGGACCGGTCAGGAGGCGGATCCACGGGAGTGCCCGCACTCTGGAACGACCCGGAAAAACGCATGTCCCACGGGGGTAGGCTCGACCACGCCGGTGGGCAGTCACCGGCCGTCCGAATCCATGTGGAGAGGAGCCCTGACTCAGGGTGAGCAACAAGCCGACCACCACAGACCTCGAGTGGACCGAGTTGGACCAGCGGGCCGTCGACACCGCCCGCGTCCTGGCCGCCGATGCCGTACAGAAGGTCGGTAACGGCCATCCGGGTACGGCGATGAGTTTGGCGCCCGCCGCCTACACCCTCTTCCAGAAGGTGATGCGGCACGACCCGGCGGACGCCGACTGGGTCGGGCGCGACCGTTTCGTGCTGTCCGCCGGCCATTCGTCCCTGACCCTCTACACCCAGCTCTACCTGGCCGGCTTCGGCCTGGAGCTGGACGACCTGAAGGCGTTCCGCACCTGGGGCTCGAAGACGCCGGGCCACCCGGAGTACGGGCACACCACGGGCGTGGAGACCACGACCGGCCCGCTGGGCCAGGGTGTCGCCAACGCCGTGGGCATGGCGATGGCCGCGCGCTACGAGCGCGGTCTGTTCGACCCGGAGGCCGCCGAGGGCGAGTCGCCGTTCGACCACTTCGTCTACTGCGTCGCCGGTGACGGCTGCCTCCAGGAGGGCATCTCCGCCGAGGCGTCCTCCCTCGCGGGCCACCAGAAGCTGGGCAACCTGGTGCTGCTGTGGGACGACAACCACATCTCCATCGAGGGCGACACCGAGACGGCCGTCTCCGAGGACGTCGTCAAGCGGTACGAGGCGTACGGCTGGCACGTGCAGCGCGTGGCCCCGAAGCCGGACGGCGACCTGGACCCGAACGCGATCTACGACGCGATCCAGGAGGCGAAGAAGGTCACGGACAAGCCGTCCTTCATCGCCATGCGGTCGATCATCGCCTGGCCCGCGCCGAACGCGCAGAACACCGAGGCCGCGCACGGCTCGGCGCTCGGCGACGACGAGGTCGCGGCCACCAAGCGCGTCCTGGGCTTCGACCCGGAGCAGAGCTTCGAGGTCACCGACGAGGTCATCGGCCACACCCGCAAGGCGCTGGAGCGGGGCCAGGCGGCCCGCGCGGTGTGGGAGAAGTCCTTCCAGCAGTGGCGGGACAACAACCCCGAGCGCGCCGCCGACTACGACCGGATCGCCGCCGGTGAGCTGCCCGAGGGCTGGCAGGACGCCATCCCGGTGTTCGAGCCGGGCAAGGGCGTGGCCACCCGTGCCGCGTCCGGCAAGGTGCTGCAGGCGCTCGGCGCGGTGATCCCGGAGCTGTGGGGCGGCTCGGCCGACCTGGCGGGCTCCAACAACACCACGATCGACAAGACGTCGTCGTTCCTCCCGGTCGGCAACCCGCTGCCCGAGGCGGACCCGTACGGGCGCACGATCCACTTCGGCATCCGTGAGCACGCCATGGCCGCCGAGATGAACGGCATCGCGCTGCACGGCAACACGCGCGTCTACGGCGGCACCTTCCTGGTGTTCTCCGACTACATGCGCAACGCGGTGCGTCTGTCGGCGCTGATGCACCTGCCGGTGACGTACGTGTGGACGCACGACTCCATCGGTCTGGGCGAGGACGGCCCGACGCACCAGCCGGTCGAGCACCTGGCCTCGCTGCGCGCCATCCCCGGTCTGAACGTGGTCCGTCCGGCGGACGCCAACGAGACCGCGATCGCCTGGCGGGAGATCCTCACCCGCTGGACGAAGGAGTTCGGCAAGGGCACCCCGCACGGTCTGGCGCTGACCCGCCAGGGCGTGCCGACGTACGAGCCGAACGAGGACGCGGCGAAGGGCGGCTACGTCCTGTTCGACGCGGAGGGCGGCGACGCCCGGGTCGTCCTCATCGCGACCGGCTCCGAGGTGCACGTCGCCGTCGAGGCGCGCGAGCGGCTCCAGGCCGACGGTGTGCCGACGCGCGTGGTGTCCATGCCGTCCGTGGAGTGGTTCGAGGAGCAGGACCAGGGGTACCGGGACAGCGTCCTGCCGCCGGCCGTCAAGGCGCGCGTGGCCGTCGAGGCGGGTATCGGCCTCACGTGGCACAAGTACGTCGGGGACGCCGGCCGGATCGTCTCCCTGGAGCGCTTCGGTGCCTCCGCCGACGGCAAGCTGCTGTTCGAGGAGTTCGGCTTCACCGCCGAGAACGTGGCGGCCGTCGCCAGGGAATCGATCGCCGCAGCCCAGCGCTGACGCCCATATACGACACGTAGGAGATGGAATTTCCATGACAGACGCACTCAAGCGCCTTTCCGACGAAGGCGTCGCGATCTGGCTGGACGACCTGTCGCGCAAGCGGATCACGTCCGGCAACCTCGCCGAGCTGATGGACCAGCAGCACGTCGTGGGCGTCACCACCAACCCGACGATCTTCCAGAAGGCGATCTCCGAGGGCGACGGCTACGACACGCAGCTGACCGACCTCGCCGCCCGCAAGGTCACGGTCGAAGAGGCCATCCGCATGATCACCACGGCGGACGTCCGCGACGCCGCCGACATCCTGCGCCCGGTCTTCGACGCCACCGGCGGCAAGGACGGCCGGGTCTCGATCGAGGTCGACCCGCGGCTGGCGCACGACACCCGCGCGACGGTCGCCGAGGCCAAGCAGCTCGCGTGGCTGGTGGACCGGCCCAACACGCTGATCAAGATCCCGGCGACCGAGGCCGGCATCCCGGCGATCGCCGAGACCATCGGTCTGGGCATCAGCGTCAACGTCACGCTGATCTTCTCCCTGGAGCGCTACCGCAAGGTCATGGACGCGTTCCTGACCGGCCTGGAGAAGGCCAAGGAGCGCGGCCTGGACCTGTCGAAGATCCACTCCGTGGCGTCCTTCTTCGTGTCCCGCGTGGACACCGAGATCGACAAGCGGATCGACGCGCTCGGCACCGACGAGGCCAAGGCGCTGCGCGGCAAGGCCGCCATCGCCAACGCGCGCCTGGCCTACCAGGCGTACGAGGAGGTCTTCTCCACCGACCGCTGGAGCGCGCTGGAGCGCGAGGGCGCCAACAAGCAGCGTCCGCTGTGGGCGTCGACCGGTGTGAAGGACAAGGCGTACAAGGCCACGATGTACGTCGACGAGCTGGTGGCGCCGAACACGGTGAACACCATGCCGGAGGCGACGCTGTTCGCCACCGAGGAGAAGGGCGAGATCCGGGGCGACGCCGTCTCCGGCACCTACGAGCAGGCCCGCGCCGACCTGGACGCGGTCGAGGCGCTCGGCATCTCGTACGACGAGGTGGTGCAGCTTCTGGAGGACGAGGGCGTCGACAAGTTCGAGGGCTCCTGGAACGACCTGCTGAAGTCGACCGAGGCGGAGCTTCAGCGCCTCGCCCCTTCGGAGGGCTGAGACCTTGTCGAGCAGCAACCCGCTGCGTGACCCCGCCGACCGACGGCTCCCGCGTATCGCGGGGCCGTCGGGCCTGGTCATCTTCGGCGTGACGGGCGACCTGTCCCGCAAGAAGCTGATGCCGGCCGTGTACGACCTCGCCAACCGGGGCCTGCTGCCGCCGGGCTTCTCGCTGGTGGGGTTCGCCCGCCGGGAGTGGGCGAACGAGGACTTCGCCCAGGAGGTCCACGACGCGGTCAAGGAGCACGCCCGCACCCCCTTCCGCGAGGAGGTCTGGCAGCAGCTCATCCAGGGCATGCGCTTCGTGCAGGGCACGTTCGACGACGACGAGTCGTTCGAGCGGCTGCGCGACACGATCGAGGAGCTGGACAAGGCGCAGGGCACGGGCGGCAACTTCGCCTTCTACCTGTCGGTGCCGCCGCGTTCCTTCCCGGTCGTCATCCAGCAGCTGAAGAAGCACGGGCTGGCCGACCAGAGGGACGGTTCCTGGCGCCGCGCGGTGATCGAGAAGCCGTTCGGGCACGACCTGAGGTCGGCCGAGGAACTGAACGCGATCGTCCACGAGGTCTTCGCCCCGGACCAGGTCTTCCGCATCGACCACTACCTGGGCAAGGAGACGGTCCAGAACATCCTGGCGCTGCGTTTCGCCAACACGATGTTCGAGCCGATATGGAACCGGTCGTTCGTCGACCACGTGCAGATCACCATGGCCGAGGACATCGGCATCGGCGGCCGGGCCGGTTACTACGACGGCATCGGCGCCGCCCGTGACGTCATCCAGAACCACCTGCTGCAGCTCCTCGCGCTGACCGCGATGGAGGAGCCGGCCTCCTTCGACGCGGACGCGCTGGCGGCGGAGAAGACCAAGGTGCTCGGTGCCGTGCGGCTGCCGAAGGACCTGGGCCGGGACACCGTGCGCGGGCAGTACGCGGCCGGCTGGCAGGGCGGCGCGAAGGCGGTCGGGTACCTGGAGGAGGACGGCATCGACGCCTCCTCGAAGACCGACACCTACGCCGCCATCAAGGTCGGCATCGACAACCGCCGCTGGGCGGGTGTCCCCTTCTACCTGCGCACCGGCAAGCGGCTGGGCCGCCGGGTCACCGAGATCGCGGTGGTGTTCCAGCGGGCGCCGCACTCCCCCTTCGACACGACGGCCACCGAGGAGCTGGGCTCCAACGCGATCGTCATCCGGGTCCAGCCGGACGAGGGCGTCACGGTCCGGTTCGGTTCCAAGGTGCCGGGCACGTCGATGGAGATCCGGGACGTGTCGATGGACTTCGCCTACGGCGAGTCGTTCACCGAGTCCAGCCCGGAGGCGTACGAGCGCCTGATCCTGGACGTGCTGCTCGGCGACTCCAACCTCTTCCCGCGCACGGAGGAGGTCGAGCTGTCCTGGAAGATCCTCGACCCGATCGAGGAGTACTGGGACAAGAACGGCAGGCCGGCCCAGTACCCGGCCGGGACCTGGGGCCCCGTCGAGGCGGACGAAATGCTCGAGCGAGACGGACGGAGCTGGCGCCGGCCATGAAGACAGACCTCACGGACACCACGGCCAGCAAGATCAACAAGGCGCTGGTGCAGGCCCGCCGGGCCATCGGCACTCCGGCCGTCGGCATGGTGCTCACGCTGGTCATCGTCACGGACGAGGAGAACGCCTACGACGCGCTGAAGGCGGCCGGTGACGCCTCGCGCGAGCACCCCTCGCGCACGCTGGTCGTCATCAAGCGCGTCTCCCGCTCTCCCCGTGACCGCACCCAGTCCCGCCTCGACGCCGAGGTCCGGGTGGGCGCGGACGCCGGCACCGGCGAGACCGTCATCCTCCGTCTGTACGGCGAGGTCGTCGACCACGCCCAGTCGGTGGTGCTGCCGCTGCTGCTGCCGGACGCCCCGGTGGTGGCGTGGTGGCCGGTCAACGCCCCGCTGGACCCGGCGAAGGACCCGCTGGGCGCGCTGGCCCAGCGCAGGGTGACCGACACCTACGCCTGCGAGAAGCCGGTGGAGGAGCTCGCCGCCCGCGCCGACGCCTACACCCCCGGCGACACGGACCTGTCGTGGACCCGCATCACGCCCTGGCGTTCGATGCTGGCGGCGGCGCTGGACCAGATCGCCTGCGAGGTGCAGGGCGTCGAGGTGGAGGGCGAGGAGTTCAACCCGAGCTGCGAGCTGCTGGCGATGTGGCTCGCGGACCGGCTGGGCGTCCCCGTCAAGCGCTCCCGCTCCGGCGGCCCGGGGCTCACGGCGGTCCGCATGGACACCGACTGCGGCCCGATCGTGCTGGACCGCGCCGACGGTTCGCTGGCGACGCTGTCCATCCAGGGTCAGCCGAAGCGTGCGGTGGCGCTCAAGCGCCGCGAGACGGCGGAGCTGATCGCGGAGGAGCTGCGCCGTCTGGACCCGGACGACACCTACGCCTCGGCCCTGCGCTACGGCGTGGAGCGCCTGAAGTCGTCGGAGTCGGAGAGGGCCGACGCACCGGCCAAAGGAGAAGGGGAACGGGAAGCGGTCCCCACTCCCGTCGAGTCGGCTGCGAAAGCTCCCGCGGACCGGGCGACGGCGCAGGCCCCGGTGAAGAAGGCGGCGGCGAAGTGAGTACGGCACCGCAGCTGGTCGTGCACCGGGACAAGGAGCTGATGGCGCAGGCCGCGGCGGCCCGGCTGATCACGAAGATCGTGGACGCGCAGGCCTCGCGGGGTTCGGCGTCCGTGGTCCTGACCGGCGGCCGCAACGGCAACGGCCTGCTGGCCGCGCTGGCGGCGGCCCCGGCACGGGACGCGATCGACTGGGCCCGGCTGGACCTGTGGTGGGGTGACGAACGCTTCCTGCCGGAGGGCGACCCGGAGCGCAATGTCACCCAGGCCCGTGCGGCACTGCTGGACGCGGTGCCGCTGGACCCGAAGCGCGTGCACGCCATGCCCGCGTCGGACGGCCCGCACGGCACGGACGTGGACGCGGCGGCGGCGGCCTACGCGGAGGAACTGGCCGCGGCGACGGACCCGGCCAACCACGGACCGGTCCCGACCTTCGACGTCCTGATGCTGGGCGTCGGCCCGGACACGCACGTGGCGTCCCTCTTCCCCGAACTCCCGGCGGTCCGGGAGACGGAACGCACGGTGGTGGGCGTCCACGGCGCCCCGAAACCCCCGCCGACGAGGGTCACCCTGACCCTCCCCGCGATCCGGGCGGCCCGGGAGGTCTGGCTCCTCGCGGCCGGCGAGGACAAGGCGGAGGCGGCGGAGATAGCCCTCTCGGGCGCGGGAGAGATCCAGTCCCCGGCAGCGGGCGCCTACGGCCGCGCCCGCACCCTGTGGCTTCTGGACAGGGCGGCGGCCTCACAGCTGCCACGAGAGCTGTACCCAGCGGCTTCGGCTTGAATCAGCCCCTCTGGGGGTCCCCCTTTGGGGGAGTTTGAGGAGCGGGGGTCCGGGGGCAGCGCCCCCGGGTTCGGGACGGGAAGGGGCGGCGGGGGCGAAAAGGGCGCCCCCCCCCCCCCCCCCAAAAAACCCCCCCCCCCCCCCCCCGACAAACCCCCCCGCGGGGGGGGGGCACCACACCAAAACCCCGACCCCCCCCCCCCGAAAAAAACCCCC
>NZ_JBITCL010000017.1:0-32283 GCF_044453165.1 Streptomyces sp. NPDC051740
CCCTGCTCACCCCCGCCCCCGGCCCCCCGCCGGGGCCCGCGCCCCCCCCCCGCCCCCGCCCGCCCGCCCCCCCCCCCCCCCCCCCCACCCCCCCCCCCCCCCCCCCCCCCCCCCCCGCCCCCCCGGCGGGCCCGCCCCCCCGCTTCTCGTCTGTGCGGCGTCAGTCGCCGGCCGACGGCCCGGCGCTCTCCGCGCCCGGCCCCCGCGCCGGTTTCTTCAGAAAGCCCATGTCCTCGTACACCGGTGTACGGAATCCGAACGCGCCGGCGTTGGTCAGGTTCTTGCGGGCGGCGGTGAGCTGGGGGCGCTGGTAGAGGGGGATGGAGCCGGCCGCCGCCCAGATGCGGGAGTCCGCCTTGCGGAGCAGGGCGTGGCGCTCGGAGGCGTCGAGCGTGGTGACGGCCTGGTCGAAGAGCTGGTCGACCCGGTCGGTGCCGACGCGGGTGTAGTTCTGCTCCACGTTCAGCGAGCCGTCGGCGGCCGGGACCGGTTTGGCGTAGACGGGGCGGGCGTCGGTGGCGGGGTAGGCGGTCGCGGGCCAGGAGTACAGGGCGAGGTCGTACTCGCCGGACGCGATGTGGTCCTTGAAGTAGCTCTCGTCGTCGACCTTGGTGATCTTCGTACCGATGCCGATCCGCTCCAGCATCTCCGAGATCCGGCCGGCCACGGTGCGCAGCGTGTCCGAGCCCGGTCCCGAGGGCAGGACGAAGCGGAGGGTGAGCGCCTTGCCGTCCTTGGCGACGCGGGCGTTCCCGGCCCGGGCCGGGGCGGCGGTGCCCTCGGGGGCGTAGGCGCCGGGGGCCCCGCCCTGCTTCAGCTGCCTGGTACTGGTACCGGAGTCCCGCGGGGCCTTGTCGTCGCCGTCGCCCTGCTCCAGCCGCCCGGCCCCGGTGCCGGAGTCCCGCGGGGCCTTGTCGTCGTCCCCGACGATGTACGTGCCGTCGTCGCCGCCCTCGGACTCGGTGTCCTCCTCGGAGTCCCCGCCCTTCTCGCCCTCCGAGCCGGCCGCCTCCTCCCCCTCGTCCTCCTCCTTCTTCACCGGCCCGCCCGGCACCCAGCCGGCGTCCGCGAGCAGCGCCCGTGCCTCCTTGGCGTCCTGCTCGCCGAGGGCGCCGCTGCCGTCGGCGTAGGCGGCCTGGCCGGACAGCGCGAGGTGGCTGCCGAGGGGCTCGGCGGGCAGGCCGAGCGGTTCCAGGACCGCCTCGGCGATGGCCTGCCGGTCCAGGGCGCGGGCCACGGCACGGCGGACCCGCTCGTCGGCGAGGGGGCCGTCGGCGCCGTTGAGGGCGAGCTGGGTGTAGGCGGGCTCCAGTGACTTGCGCACCTCGAAGCCGGCGAGGGCCTTCTGCTGACGGGCGTACTTCGCCATCTTCTCGCTCAGCTTCTTACGGGCGGAGACCTCCTCGTCGGCGGCCTCCTCGTCGGAGCCGTTGGCGATGGCCCAGGAGCGCAGCGCGTCCGCGGCGGACCGGTGGGCGCCGGGGCCCGCCAGCGGACTGCCCCCGCTCCGCGGCAGCGCGGCGGCGGTGATGCGGCGGGCGGCGGCCGGGTCGATCTCGGCCAGGTCGACGGTGCCGGCACTGAGCGCGGAGATCCGCTTGTCGCGGGGCACGGCCCGCAGCACGATCGTGGAGAGCCTCGCCGGGTCGCCCCACCAGCGCGTGTTGCGGGTGAGGGTGACCTCGTCCTCCCCGGTGTCGACCTTCTTCACCGTGAAGGGCCCGGCGGTGACCTTCAGCTTCTTGCGGGCCCCGTCGTTGAAGGAGTCCGGGGTGCCCATGACCTCCTTCGGGTACAGCGGCGTGAACAGGGACTTCCAGTCGGCGTAGGGACGGCTGAAGGTGACCTTGACCTCGAGGTCGTTCTTGCCCCGCTCGATCTTCTCGATGCGGTCGTAGCCGGCGTTGCGGGCGGTCCAGTAGGCGGTGTCCTTGCCGGACAGGGCGCGCCACTGGGCGGCGAAGTCGGCGGCGCCGATCTCGCGGCCGTCGCTCCAGACGGCCTGCTGGTCGAGCCGGTAGAGCACCACCTGTCTGGGCTCGGTGTCGACGACCTCGGCGGACTCCAGGTAGTCGGGGTTGCGCACCGGCCGGCCCCGGCTGTCCATCCGGTACATCGACGGCAGGACGGCCTGGGCGATCCGGGTGGTGGTGGCGTCGGCGTCCGACTGGAAGGCGTTCAGGGTGTCCGGGACGGTGTCCACGGCCCAGCGCAGGGTGCCCCCGTCGGCGATCCCGGACCGGTCGGCGCGTGCGATGTCCGCTCCCGCGAGAGGCTTGCCCGCCGGGTCGTCGGAGCCGCATCCGGCCAGCGCGGGCACCGCGAGCACGCCAACGGTGAGGAGGGCGAGCGGGCGCAGAGCCGCGCGCGGGCCGACGCCGTCGTGGGACATCTCTGGGTACCTCCGGGAAGCCGCGGGCGTTACGATCACTTTTGGTGGTATTTGGAGCTCATCCGATGTACGCGGCCCACTGAAGAGGAAAGGGTTCGGCAACTCAGGGCGACACGGCGGCCACGGGCGGCAAGCCCACCCGTGCGGCGCAAAGCACCGAAGAGCGCACCCGTGCGCCTCGGCCAATCGATGCACATCCCTTCACAGCGCAAGGTGTGACGCGCAACACTCTCAGGCGCATGAACGTTGCCGCCTTGGGCCTGAAGGACCCGCGGAAGTGAGGGCAAGTCATGTCCGTGCACGAGGAACTGACATCGGTCCAGCGCTGTCTCGACGACCTGATCAGGTCGGTGGGGCGCCTGGAGAAGGAAATGGGCAGCGGCGGCCTGGAGATGCGCCGCGTCCGCGCCGACACCAATCACCTGCGCGAGAGCGTCGCGCTGCTGCGGGAGACGGCCCCCGCCGTCGCGGCCTCGCAGAGACGCCCCGATCTCGTGACCATCTCCGACACGCCGTACGACCCCTCGCTGTGGGTGGACACGGACGACGAGGGTCTCGGCGCCCGCGACCGTCGCGCCCCCTGACCCCCCGCCGATCACGGCGCCCCCCGACCCCTACCGGAGCGGACAAGTGGCCACTGGCACGGAACCTCCTGCCACCGAACCCCATCCCCGAAGCGGCGGCGTGAGAACCGGCACGCGCGCCGCGATCGCCGCACCGCACCTGCGGACCGACCGCTGGTGGCTGGCCCCGGCCGCCACCGCGGCCGGGCTGCTCGCCTTCGTCGTCTACTCGACCTGGCGGGCCTTCGCGAACGCCGACTACTACGCGGCGCCGTACGTCTCGCCGTTCTACTCGCCGTGCCTCGCGGAGAACTGCGAGCCGATGCGGGCCGGGCCGAACTGGGAGCTGTTCGGAAGCTGGTGGGGCATCTCGCCGGCGATCATCATCCTGGTCTTCCCGCTCGGCTTCCGGCTGACCTGCTACTACTACCGCAAGGCCTACTACCGGGGCTTCTGGGCGTCCCCGCCGGCCTGCGCGG
This sequence comes from Streptomyces sp. NPDC051740, assembly GCF_044453165.1. Taxonomy (NCBI): domain Bacteria; kingdom Bacillati; phylum Actinomycetota; class Actinomycetes; order Kitasatosporales; family Streptomycetaceae; genus Streptomyces; species Streptomyces sp. NPDC051740. The sequence continues at coordinate 3,435 of NZ_JBITCL010000017.1, forward strand.
TGGCCGAACCGCACACCAGGTACACCGGGGAGACCCGCTTCCCGCTGATCCTGCAGAACATCCACCGGTACTTCTTCTACGCGGCGATCCCGGTCGCCGGCATCCTGACCTACGACACCGTGCTCGCCTTCCGCGACGAGCACTACGCGTGGGGCCACATGGGTCTGGGCACCCTGGTGTTCCTGGTCAACATCGCGCTGATCTGGGCGTACACCATCTCCTGCCACTCCTGCCGGCACATCGTCGGCGGGAAGCTGAAGCACTTCTCCCGGCATCCGGTGCGCTACCGGATGTGGCAGGCGGTGGGCCGGCTGAACGCCCGGCACATGCAGCTCGCCTGGGCGTCGCTGCTGAGCGTGGCGCTCGCCGACTTCTACGTGTACCTCGTCGCGTCCGGTGTCTTCGACGATCCGCGCTTCTTCTAGCTGGGGGACTCAACTGTGTCCGTGGTCGACCGACAGGAGTGGGACGTCGTCGTGGTCGGGGCCGGCGGCGCCGGTCTGCGCGCCGCGATCGAGGCGCGCGAGCGGGGCGCCCGTACGGCGGTGATCTGCAAGTCGCTGTTCGGCAAGGCGCACACCGTGATGGCCGAGGGCGGCATCGCGGCGGCGATGGGCAACGCCAACCCCGGGGACGACTGGCAGGTCCACTTCCGCGACACCATGCGCGGCGGGAAGTTCCTCAACCAGTGGCGGATGGCCGAGCTGCACGCCCGGGAGGCGCCGCAGCGGGTGTGGGAGCTGGAGACCTGGGGCGCGCTGTTCGACCGGACGAAGGACGGCCGGATCTCGCAGCGCAACTTCGGCGGCCACGAGTACCCGCGCCTGGCGCATGTGGGCGACCGCACGGGCCTGGAGCTGATCCGCACCCTCCAGCAGAAGATCGTCGCGCTCCAGCAGGAGGACTTCCGCGAGACCGGGGACTACGAGTCCCGGCTGAAGGTCTTCCAGGAGTGCACGGTCACGCGCGTGCTCAAGGACGGCTCCCGCACCTCCGGCGTCTTCGGGTACGAGCGGGAGTCCGGCCGCTTCTTCGTGCTCGAGGCGCCCGCCGTGGTGATCGCGACCGGCGGCATCGGCAAGTCGTTCAAGGTGACGTCGAACTCGTGGGAGTACACCGGCGACGGGCACGCGCTGGCGCTGCTCGCCGGGGCCCCGCTGCTGAACATGGAGTTCGTGCAGTTCCACCCGACCGGGATGGTCTGGCCGCCGTCGGTGAAGGGCATCCTCGTCACCGAGTCGGTGCGCGGGGACGGCGGGGTGCTGCGCAACTCCGAGGGCAAGCGGTTCATGTTCGACTACATCCCGGACGTCTTCAAGGAGAAGTACGCCGAGTCCGAGGACGAGGGCGACCGCTGGTACGACGACCCGGACCACAACCGGCGCCCGCCCGAACTGCTCCCCCGCGACGAGGTGGCCCGCGCGATCAACGCCGAGGTGAAGGCGGGCCGCGGCTCCCCGCACGGCGGGGTCTTCCTGGACGTGTCCACGCGGATGCCGGCCGAGGTCGTCAAACGGCGGCTGCCGTCGATGTACCACCAGTTCAAGGAGCTGGCGGACGTCGACATCACGGCGGAGGCGATGGAGGTCGGGCCGACCTGCCACTACGTGATGGGCGGCATCGCCGTCGACTCCGACTCGGCGGCGGCGCGCGGGGTGCCGGGGCTGTTCGCGGCCGGTGAGGTGGCCGGCGGGATGCACGGCTCCAACCGGCTCGGCGGGAACTCCCTGTCCGACCTGCTGGTCTTCGGACGCCGGGCGGGATGGCACGCGGCCGAGTACGCGAGCGGGGCGGGGCCGGCGCGGCCCCGCGTGGACGACGTACAGGTCGACACGGCCGCCGCGGAGGCCCTGCGCCCGTTCTCCGCGGAGGGCGGGGAGCCGGACGGGGGGCCGCCGGAGAACCCGTACACCCTGCACCAGGAACTCCAGCAGACGATGAACGACCTGGTCGGCATCATCCGCCGCGAGCACGAGATGGAGCGGGCCCTGGAGAAACTCGCCGAGCTGCGCCTGCGGGCCCGCCGGGCCGGCGTCGAGGGGCACCGGCAGTTCAACCCCGGCTGGCACCTCGCCCTGGACCTGAGGAACATGCTGCTGGTCAGCGAGTGCGTGGCCCGGGCGGCACTGGAGCGCACCGAGTCGCGCGGCGGCCACACGCGGGAGGACCACTCCGGGATGGACCGGTCCTGGCGCAACGTGAACCTGCTGTGCGCGCTCACCGGCCCCGCGGACGGTCTCGCGGCCACCGACGCGGCGCGCGGCCAGGTCGCCCTCACCCGTGAGACCACCGAACCCGTCCGCCCCGACCTGCTCGCCCTCTTCGAGAAGGAGGAGCTGGTCAAGTACCTCGCCGAAGAGGAGCTCTACGAGTGAGCAGCTACGAGGCCCGCTTCAAGGTGTGGCGCGGGGACGTCGAGGGCGGCGGCCTGGAGGACTTCGAGGTCGAGGTGAACGACGGCGAGGTGGTCCTCGACATCGTCCACCGCCTCCAGGCCACCCAGGCCCCCGACCTCGCCGTGCGCTGGAACTGCAAGGCCGGCAAGTGCGGTTCGTGCTCGGCGGAGATCAACGGGCGCCCCCGGCTGCTGTGCATGACCCGGATGTCGGTGTTCGAGCCGGACGAGACGATCACCGTGACCCCGCTGCGGGCCTTCCCGGTGATCCGGGACCTGGTGACGGACGTCGGCTTCAACTACACCAAGGCCAGGGAGGTCCCGGCCTTCGTACCGCCGGCCGGGGTCGGTCCGGGCGAGTACCGGATGACGCAGGAGGACGTGGACCGCTCGCAGGAGTTCCGCAAGTGCATCGAGTGCTTCCTGTGCCAGGACACCTGTCATGTGGTCCGCGACCACGAGGAGAACAAACCGGCGTTCGCCGGGCCGCGCTTCCTGATGCGGGTCGCGGAGCTCGACATGCACCCGCTGGACGCGGCCGGCGACACCGGCCTGGACCGGAGCCGCACGGCCCAGGACGAACACGGCCTCGGCTACTGCAACATCACCAAGTGCTGTACGGAGGTCTGCCCCGAGGGCATCAGGATCACGGACAACGCGCTGATCCCCCTGAAGGAGCGGGCGGTGGACCGCAAGTACGACCCGCTGGTGTGGCTGGGCTCGAAGATCGGACGCCGGTCCTAGCGGACCCAGCCCTCCCGGTACTCCTTCCAGTTCGTCTCCGTCGCCGCGAAGTCGATGTACGGGGCGACGCCGAAGAGCTCCCGGTCGGGGTCCGTCCGGGAGAGGCCGAGGCGGGCCCCGCGGACCGCGGCGGCGACGGTCTCGGCGTGACCCCAGTGACTGGGGTTGCTCTCGTAGTAGAAGGGCAACCCCATCAGCAGGTGGGTGGTGGGCGGGGTGACCTCCAGGGCGAGCGAGGTCTGCTGGGCCACGTAACCGCCGTAAGTGCTCTCCAACGGGCGCGCGGTGTCGTACGACATCACGGCGATCTGGTCGACGCGCCGGGCCACCTGGCCGAAGAACTTCTGCGACCACCACTTGGGGTGGTCGGCGAAGAAACCGGCGACCGAGTGGAGGTGCGGGAGCGGGTCGATCTGGTGGGCGGCCACGGACAGCTGGGCGTCCCGGTCACGGGTGACGGCACGCAGGTCGTCCAGGAGGGAGAGGTAGTCCCGGTCGCCGGAGTGCAGGGGCTCCAGGTCGAGGTGGACGCCGTCGTAGCCCACGTCCAGGACCTGACCGGCGCTGCGGACGACTTCCGCGCGGGTGGCGGCGCGGTCCAGGTGCAGGCCGTCGGGACCTCCGTTGGCGAGGACATCACCGAGGAAGGCCTGGACGCGGACACCGGGCAGCTCCCGGTGCACGGCGTCGATCAGCCAGCGGGCGCGCGGGTACTTCGATTCCGGCAGGGTCCCGTCGTGCTCCAGCGGCCCGGAGTGGACGTACAGGTCCCGGATCCCGGTGTCCTCGAGACGGCGGGCCAGCGCGGTGACGTCGGCGTCCTTCTTCCGCCCGTCGACCCAGGCGTGCCCCAGCCACATGGCGTCCCGGTCGCGGCTGTACGCGGTGTCCGCCGGGTCTCCCGTGTAGTTGATCCGCAGGGCGGTCTCGACGGCGAGGAGGGGCACGACCAGGAGAAGGGCGACCGTGAGGGCGATGCGTCCGGTCCGGCGCAGCCAGGGCCTGCGGCGGCTGCGGGCCTGCCCGTCGGGGGCTGCCGCGGAGCCGTCGCCCACCGGCTCCGGCGGGGAGCCCGCCTCACCCGCTCCGGCCGGCTCCGGTGCGGTGTCGGGGACCGGTTCCGGAGGCGGGGGTTCCGCCGTGGTCGCCGGTTCCTGCGGCTCTGTGCGGTCCATGCCGGCTCCCCTCGGCCGTCGACTCCCGTTGGGCAGCCGCGTGGTTGATGTTGAGGGGAGGACGAGGGGAACGGGTGTTCCGGTTGCGGTCATGTGGCGCGGAGCGCCTGCCGTATGTGCTGGTGGCCGTCGAGAGGGAAGTCCGGCGGGGCGGCGGGGAGCAGGCCGGACAGTACGAAGCCGCTCTTCTCGGCGACCCGGCAGGAGGCCGTGTTGTCGACCTGGTGCAGCAGGTCCAGGCGGGTCAGGCCCTCCCGGGCGAAGGTGGTGAAGGCCCAGTCGGCCAGGGCCGTCAGGGCTCGCGGTGCCACTCCCCTGCCCCGCGCGTGGGCCGCCGTCCAGTAGCCGACCTCGGCCGTGGCGGCGGTCGCGATCGACCGCTTGAGTACGACGTGGCCCGACGGCCGGGCGTCGGACGCCTCCGTCTCCTCCACGGCGAACGCGAGGCGTTCGCCGGTCTCCCAGCCGCGCCGCTGCTCGGCCACCCAGCGCGCCGCGCCCGCCTCGTCGTGCACGGGCGCGCTCGCCCAGCGGCGCATCGCCTCGTCCTCGTACAGCCCGGCCAGGACGGCCGCGTCCTCGGGCGTCCAGGGGCGCAGGGTGAGGGGGCCGGCCGTCAGGCGCACCGGGGCGATCGGGGTGGTGGGCATGGCGCGAGCGTATACGCGCCGCGCCGACGGGCCGTCAGAACAGGCTCAGCAGCGCCTCCGCCGGGTCGGTGAGGGTGGTGTCGGTGCCGGGGAGGGGGAGTTCGAACCAGACCGTCTTGCCGCGGGGGGTGCGGCGGGAGCCCCAGGCCGCGCTGAGCAGGCCGACGAGCTGGAGGCCCCGGCCGCCCTCGTCGGTGTCGCGGGCGCGGCGGCGACGGGGCTGGACCAGACCCGAGTCCCAGACCTCGCAGACCAGGGTGCGGTCGAGGAGGAGACGGAGTCTGATCTCTCCCTCGCCGTACCGCAGGGCGTTGGTGACCAACTCGCTGACCAGGAGTTCCGTGGTGTCGACCAGGGGCTCCATGTCCCAGCCGATCAACTGCGCGCGGGCGTACTCGCGGGCGCGGCCCACGCTGCGGGGCTCGCGGGGCAGGGTCCAGTCGCCGACGGACTCGGCGGGCAGTCCCTGGACGCGGGCCATCAGCAGGGCGATGTCGTCCTCGCCGTGGTGGGTGTCGAGGGTGTTGAGGACGTGGTCGCAGACGTCCTCCAGGGGTGCGGAGGGGTCCGTCAGGGCGTGCACGAAGGCCTGGAGGCCCTCGTCGAGGGGGTGGTCGCGGCTTTCGACCAGTCCATCCGTGTAGAGCGCGAGAAGAGCGCCTTCGGGCAGTTCGACCTCCACCTCCTCGAAGGGCTCGCCGCCGACGCCGAGCGGCATTCCGGGCGGTACGTCCAGCATCAGCGCGGGCTCGCCGGGTTCGACCAGGACGGGCGGCAGATGGCCCGCGTTGGCGAAGGTGCAGCGCCTGGTCACCGAGTCGTAGACGGCGTAGACGCAGGTCGCCAGGTAGACCTCGGAGAGGTCGGCCTCGCGGGGGCGGCGGGCGGCCCTGGTGGCCTGCTGGACGCCTCCGGGGGCGCCGAGGCCCCGGGCGATCTCGTCCAACTGGGAGAGCACCTCGGCGGGTTCCAGGTCGAGCTGGGCCAGGGTCCGTACGGCGGTGCGCAGTTCGCCCATCGCGACGGCCGCGCGCAGACCGCGCCCCATGACGTCACCGACGACCAGCGCGGTGCGGTGGCCGGGCAGTTCGATGACGTCGAACCAGTCGCCGCCGACCTCGCCGGCCCGGCCGGTGGCCACGCTGCCGGGCAGGTAGCGGCAGGCGATGTCGAGGCCGGATGCCTCCGGGTCGCCGGGCGGGAGCAGCGAGCGTTGCAGTATCAACGCGCGTTCGTGCTCACGCCGGTAGAGGCGGGCGTTGTCGATGCAGACGGCGGCGCGGGCGGCCAGTTCCACCGCGAGTTCGCGGTCGCGGTCGCCGAACGGCTCGCTGCCCTTGGTGCGGGCGAACTGCGCGAGTCCCACGACCGTGTCGTGGGCGACCATCGGCACGGCGAGCGTGGACTGCACCAGGCCGCCGTCCCCGCCGGGGACGCTCTGCGGGCGGGCGGTGCGCAGGGCGTCCGCACAGGGCGAGTTGAACGGGTAGTGGTGGACGGCGCCCAGCTTCACCGGCTCCCCGGTGACGCTGAACGGCGCGTCGGAGACGGCGCTGGCGAAGGCGACACGGCGCACCTCCGCGCTGCCGTCGGCGAGCCCCGGCGGGGTCTCGTCACCGGCCAGCAGGCCCTGGTACAGGTCGACGGTGGCCAGGTCGCAGAAGCCGGGGACGACGACGTCGAGGAGTTCGCGGGCGGTCGTCTCCAGGTCCAGGGAGTTGCCGATGCGGGCGCCCGCGTCGTTGAGGAGGGCGAGATTGCGCCGTGCGGCGGCGGCCTCCCGGGCGGCCGCGCGGCGGGCGGTGATGTCGGTTCCGAGCCAGGCGACGCCGATGGGCCGGCCGCTGCCGCTGTGCACGCGGTAGAGGTTGACGGACCAGTGGCGGCGCTCGTCGGAGCCCGGCACGAAGCCCGTGACGTGCATGTCCGTGATGGAGTCGCCGGACTCCAGGACCCGGCGCAGGGTCGCGGCGACCCGCTCGGCCTCCCCGCGCGGCAGGTAGTCGTGCACGCCCTTGCCGCGGTGGTCGGCGGGGGCTCCGCCGAAGATGGACGCGAACCGCTGGTTGGCGCGGCGTACCCGCAGGTCGGGGTCGATCAGCAGGAAGCCGAACGGAGATTGGCCGAATATGGCCTGCGAGGCGGCGAGATCGGTCTCGATACGGCGCAGGGTGCGGACGTCGACGACGATGCAGACGGCGGCCTTCTCGCCCTCCTCGGTCCGCGTCGGCATGACGTAGACCTCGGCGAGGCCCTCCCGGTCGCGCTCGTCCGCCACCATGGTGGCCGGCAGCCGGAAGGGCACCACTCCGGTCCACTCCCGGCCGTCGAGGATCTCGGCCATCTTGCGCTGGCCGCGCTCCCGCCGGACGGGCTCGATGAACGCCTCGATGGGGTCCATGCCGACGGCCCGCTCGGCGGGGATGCCGAAGATCTGCTCGGCGCGCAGGCTCCACTGGTCGACCAGCCCGTCCGGGCCGATGGAGAACGAGGCGACCTTGATGTAGTCGTAGATGGAGCCGGGCGGACTGCTCTGCCACATCGCGTCGGCGGACGGGGCATCGCCGAGGACGGGGCCGTCCACGGCCCCGCTCCTCGCGCCGCCCGACGAGTCCTCGGACTCCGTGGCCTTCGCTGGTATCTCGCTCACGCGAACCGTCCCCTCCAGCTCACCGCGTCCGGCACCGGTCACCGGGGGCGGCTGCCCGCAGTATCCAGCACTACGGCGCCGCACAACACGGTGTTCACGATCACAGCACGGTCCCGATGCTTTTCGGTCCGCGCCGTGAGAACACTTCCAGTCTTCTAACCAGCGGACACGTCGTCGAACCCCCTCTTCGACAACCTCTACAGCCCTGGACCGGTCACCCGACGGAAGTGGCGGGCGCGTACACCGTGAACGGGCGTGCGATCCCTCATCTCGGCACCGCGAGTTCGAACCACACGGTCTTGCCGGCGGCGCCCGGCCGGGTGCCCCAGCGGCGGGAGGCGGAGGCCAGGAGCTGCAGCCCGCGTCCGCCCTCGTCCTCGGGCCGGGCGGCGCGTTCGTGCGGGGGCTCGGGGAGGGGGTCGGAGACCTCCACCAGGAGGACACCGGTGTGGTCCGCGGGGCGCGTCAGGCGTACGCCGACGGGGGCGGTGGCGTGCCGCAGGGCGTTGGTGACCAGTTCGCTGACCAGCAGGGCCGCGAGGTCGCCGACGCTGTCGAGGTCCCAGAGGCGCAGTTGGTCACGGACGGCGCGGCGGGCGGCGCGCACGGTGCCCGGGTCCGCGGAGAAGGTCCACGCGGCGTGGTCGCCGTCGGTGTCGCTCACGCGGATCACTTCCCCGCCGAGAGAGTCCACCCATGTACGGTTTCGCAAGGTTAATGGGCATATACCCGATATCCCGGACGGAGTACCGCGTCCGACGGCGCATCGTGGCACGAGCGGCGCGGAAAGGCTCCCACGCACCGTCACCTCCGCCTCCGCACGCCGGACTCACGCTTCACACGCCCTCCCGGAGGCCGAGGTGCGTGAGGGTGTCGCGGACGGCGGGCACGTCGTGGTCGAGCCAGTCGACGTCCCAGATCCGGTCGGGGGCGAGCCAGCGCAGCTCGTCGTGGTCCTCCAGGGGCCGGGGCGCGGCGGAGCCGGGGCGCAGGCGCGCGGTCCACACCCGCATCACGTACGGCGTCCGCAGCGGCCACTCCCCCGGGACGCGCTCCACGGCCTCGGCGTCGATCCCGAGCTCCTCGCGCAGCTCCCGCACGACGGCCGCCTCGGGGGTCTCACCCGGCTCGACCTTGCCGCCGGGCAGCTCCCAGCGCCCGGCCAGTTCGGCGGGTGCGCTCCGGCGGGCGGCGAGCAGCCGCCCCTCGTGCCACAGGGCCGCACCGACCACCACGATCCGCTCGCTCATGCGCCGGAGCCTACGGGAGGTGCGGGCAGGAACCCGCCGGCGGTCGGGGTCAGTCGGCGGACGTTCCGTTCTGGCTGATCCGCTCGACCCAGTAGAGCTGCTTGTGTCCGCGCCCGTCGAGGCTGTCCGCGATCCTCTCGGCCTCGGCGCGGGTCGCGTACCTGCCCACTCGGTAGCGATTGCCGTTGTCGTCCTGGCGCACGACGAGCCAGGGAAGAGTCACCGTGCCGTCGTTCATCGCTCCCCTCCACTTCCCGTCCGCGGCCGGTGCCGCGCCCCGCCCGATAAGGAAACCCCGGTCCGCATATGCCCGAGCCTACGCCTTACCTTCACTGAGCGAATACGCCTTTTCACAAAGAGGCACGCAACCAGCCAGAACGCAGGGGGCGCACGGTGGCGGACGCGCCGTGCGGGAAGGCCGACACGTCCGGTCAGCGGCACGCCGCCCGGCACACCGCGCTCCGGGGGCGACCTGGGAGAACGGCCAGATTGCTACGGCACGGGGGCGACGGCGCCACGGGCGGCGCGCCGGAGCGGAGACGAACCGGGGGCGCGGAAGGGAGCGCGAAGGCGCACGAGGATCACCTGGAGAGGGCCTCGGTGGGAGCACGGAGGACCGGGGACCAGGTTCCCCCGGGGGCGTGAGGGGCTTCGCCGGGAGCGCCGAGGGCCGGGGCGCGGCGGACCGTGTCCCGGGGAAGGAGCGGCGGGGCGGGCGGGCCCGTCCCGCCCCGCCGGGTTCGCTACTTCACCGGGAGGTGGTAGGCGGCCCGGTAGCGGTCGGCGGGGATGATCACGTCGGCGGTCTCGACCGGGCGGCCCGAGGCGAAGTAGGTGCGCTCGATGACCAGGACGACATGCCCGGGGACGCCGCCCAGCAGCACCAGCTCCTCGGCGAGGCCGGGGCGGGCACCGACCTCCTCGGTGACGTTGTCCACGATCACGTCGATGGCGCGCATGCGCTCGACGACGCCCATGCCGCCGAGCGGCCCCTCCTCGGGCAGCATCACGGGGGTCCGGCCGGTGAGGGCGAGCGGCTCCCAGGAGGTGGAGAGCATCATCGGCTCGCCGGCCTCCCGGAAGAGGTACCTGGTGCGCATCACGCGGTCGCCGGGCTCGATGCCGAGCCGCTCGGCGACGGCGCCGGGGGCCTCGACCTGCTCGCTGCCGGACTCCCAGGTGCCCCGGACGCCCGCGTCGGCCTGCTCCTGGCGGAACGGCGTGGCCCCCCGCTCCGGACGGAACCCGGAGCGGGCCACCCGCCGGGGCACCGGACGCTCGCGCACATACGTCCCCGAGCCGGAGCGGCCCTCGACGAGCCCCTCCGCCATGAGGACCTTGCGCGCCTCCAGCGCGACCGTGTCCGAGACGCCGTACTCCTCGCGGATCCTCGCCTGGGAGGGGAGCCGCGTGTGCGGCGGCAGTCGGCCGTCGACGATCTTCTTGCGGAGATCACCCGCGACACGCAGATACGCCGGCTGCTCACCGAATGTCACTGGCCGCTCCCATCAGGTTGTACAGACAGCAACAGCGTGGCAACCGTAGGTTGTCCCAGGCAAGCGAAGGCCAGAGAATCACTCGATGTGATGACATCTGCCGGGTGAGGGCTTTACGCAGGCACTTTCTCCCCGCTATGGCGGCCCTCACACCTTCATTCCGCCGTCGCCGGTGTCGCGCTCGACCTCCTCGTCGTACTCGGGCGGCGTGGAGGTCAGCCCCAGGGCATGGCGCGCGGTGACCGAGACGTAGGGGTCGGTCACGTCCCAGCCCGCGTCGGCGTGTTCGATGTACGTGTCCGCGTCGTCGGCCCCGGCGGCCTTCGCCCACGCCCCTTCCGCCTCCTCCAGGTCGGCGGCGAGGTCCCCCACCGCCTGTTCGGCACCGGCGGGCCACTCGTGCGCACGCAGCATCCGGGCCTCCTCGGCGAGCGCGTCCGCGACCTCCGCCGCCCACTCCCTGTGCCCCGGCAGGTCGTCCTCGGGGTACTCCGACTCGGGGGCCTCGTCCAGCACCGCGTCGAGGACCGCCTCGGCCTCCAGATAGGCCAGTTGGTGCGCGTCGAGGGTGGTCCCGTCCCGGCGCAGCGACCCGGTGAGGGTCTTCCGCGGGTCCTGGTCGCCGAAGACGCAGGTGATCTCGCGGTCGCCGAAGCGCCAGCTCTCCCGGGACGGGACGAGGTAGTACACGTTCACGGTGGCGGGCAGCGCCCAGCCGTCCATGACGTAGGCGTCCCGGAGGTCGTAGCACCGCTCGTCGCCGGTGTCGGTGAGGCTGTCGTCGCCCGGATAGCGGTCGCCGGGAAGGCGGACGACGGCGAAGACCTCACCGTCGTGCTCCCGGGCGCAGGACACCCGGTCGGCGTCGGCGGCCCAGCCCTCCAGCCCGCCGGGCGAGTCGAAGCACTCGCCCTTGGCCAGGGCGAGGACGCTGTCGCCGCGCGCCCCGTCCTTGATGCCCTCCCAGACGTCGGTCAGGACACCGGAGGCGAGGGCCGCCACCCACAGGGCGAGCCCGAGCGACGACAGCACGGTTCCGGCGATCGCCATCCCCCGCCCCCGCTCCCCCCGCCGCCCGATCTGCCGCAGCGCGACCAGCCCCAGCACCAGCCCGACGGCCGGCACCAGGCACAGCACGCCGAACACCAGGGCGGCGACGGCGACACCGTTGACGACGGCCGGCGGCCGGGGACCGTACGGCCCGTAGAGCCCGTACGGCGCGGGACCGGGCCCGCCGCCGTAGGTGAACCGCGGCGGCGGATACGGGACCTGACCCCGGGGAGCGGGGTGCTGACCCTGGGGGCCTTGGGGTTCCTGCGGTGGCCCGTGGGGCGGAGGTATGGACACGAGCCGCATCGTAGGCGTGAGGTGACGGCCCCCGTCCCCGGGGCGCCCACGCGGACGGGGGTCCGTGGGCGAGCGGTGTTCCCCGGGACCAGAACCGCGGCGCCCGGCCGTCCAGCCGCCCGGCGCCCCACCCCGCGTCGCCGCTGACGCACGGTTTCCGGGCACCGCGGGCCGTCCCGGCGGAGGTTTCCCGCGGGGTCCTGTACGCACGGTTTCCGGGCACCGCGGGCCGTCCCGGCGGAGGTTACCCGCGGGGTCCTGTACGCACGGTTTCCGGACACCGCGGGCCGTCCCGGCGGAGGTTACCCGCGGGGTCCTGTACGCACGTACGGGCCGGGCGCGGCAGCGGTGCCGTCAGGCGTCGAAGGCCGTGGCGCGGGCGCGCTTCTCCCAGGCCAGGACCTCCGCACGGCCCTGGTCGCCGGCCTCGGCATCTGCCTGGTGGCCGCGGGCAACGCCCCTCTGATCACCCTCGGCGACGTCACGACCCGCCCGGTCCACGGCCTCTCCCCGAGCCGGTACGTCCTGGCCCGGCGGACGGAGGACGGCTCCCGTCCCCTGGTCCGGGGGTACGCGGAGGCGTGCCGCCGGGCGACGGGGCAGCCACGGGCCGGGCGAGGTCGGCCCTGACTCACATCGGACCCACAGGGTGCCGTTAGCATGTGCGGACCCAGGACGACCACCCGATCACCCGATCACCCGATCTTCACCCACAGACCAGGCAGTGAAAACGGAACCAAGCCGAATACCGGCGCACCTACGTCAGCCGCGGGCGATGCCGTGGGCGGCCGCGGGTGTCGTGACCCTCGGATTCCTCATAGCGCTGGAATCCACCGCGCGCCGCTACGGCCTGCCGGGGCCGATCACCCACCACGCACGCGAGGTGATCTTCGCCCCCGACTCGGGACCGCTGCTGTACGCCGGTCTCGCGTTGGCGATGGTGGTGCTCACCTGGCGGCAACGGCTCCTCGCGGCGGGCGCGGCGATCGGCATCGACGTCGTCTTCTTCCTGGTGCGGTGGGCGGCCGACGCCGAGATGAACTTCGGCAACGGCGCACTGTGGGTGGTCCTGGGCATCGCGGTCGTCGCCGTCACCCGCCGTACCGGCCCGGAACGCCTGCTGCTGCTGAAGGGCACCGGACTCGGCCTGCTCCTGGTGGCCGGCCACAAGACGGGCGACACCTGGCTGCTCATCACGTCGAAGACCCGCCCGACGGTGCTCGACCCGTACGTCGCGCTCGCCGACCGCGCGCTGGGCGACCCGTCGTGGCTGGCCGGCCGGATCGTCGAGGCGACGGAACCGATCGGCCCCTTCCTCCTCCACGTGGTCTACGGCCAGCTCCCGCTGGCGGCGGCGCTCGTCGGGCTGTACCAGCTGCGCCACGTGGCGGTGGAACGCCGCTTCCCGGCCCACCACCTGGTGCGCACCTTCCTGGTCATCGGTCTGCTCGGACCGGCCGTCTACATGATCTTCCCGGTCGTCGGGCCGGTCTACGCCTACGGCGCCGACGGCGGCCAGTGGGCGGTGGGCCACCTGTGGCCGGACACGCTGCCGTCCATCGGCACCCCGCGCCCGATCCCGTTCGACGGGATCACCCCGCGCAACTGCATGCCCAGCCTGCACACCGCGTGGGCCGTCACCCTCTTCGTCCATACCCGCAAGGGCTCGCGGGCGATGCGCTGGGCGGGCACGTTCTGGCTGGTCGCCACCCTCTCGGCCACGCTGGGCTTCGGCTACCACTACGGCGTGGACCTCGTCGCCGGCGTGGTGTTCGCGCTCACGATCGAGGCGGCGATGCGTTCGCTCGCACGCGGCTGGGACCGGTCGGCCACCTGGCTGGTCGCCTACGGCACGACGGTCTTCACCGTGCTCCTGGCGTCGTACCACCGGCTGCCGCTGCAGATGGCCGAGTACCCGTGGGCGTTCGGCCCCCTCCTCGTCCTGGCGATGGCCTCGGTGATCTACGGCTACGCACGCACCACCGCGCTGTGGGAGACGACGGCCGCACCGGCCCTGCGACGGGCACCGCAGCCGGAACCCGCCTGAGTGGCGTGACGGGACGTCGGGCACCGGCCGGCATCGACAGCACCGGCCCGGTGAGCGAACGCTGACCCGCATGACGCACCGCTACCTCACGGTCCCGGAGGTCACCGGGTCGGCGCGACGGCTGACCGCCCGGTTCCCCAGGTGATCCTCTACTCCCAGTTCTGGCGAGTGGACGCCGGCCGCACGTACGGCGTCTCCGACACCGGCCTGGACCGGGAACTCGACCGGACCGCGCCCTGGGAGCATCTGGTCGAGGAGTCCCGCGCCTGGTCCCCGCTGGAAGCCTCCGGAGCCCCCGCCGGCGACGACATCTTCGTCGCCCCCACCTGGATCGACCGTACCGACCTGCACCCGGAGAGGTGACCGATGCCGTCCCAGCACCCCGAGGGGATCGGCTACGGCTACGTGATCGAGCGCTACGTGACGAGGAAGGACTCGGGCCGCCCGCGCTACCTCGACCTGAAGAGCGGTCGCGTCCTGCGGCCCGGGTGGCCGCACGCCGAACGCTTCACCCGCCACCTCATCGACGACGCGGCCACGATCACCGACGCCGAACTGGAGGCCCTCCTCGGCTACGAATGGCGCTCACGCCTCACCGCCGCCTGGCTGATCGGCGCGGCCCGACGCGTCACGTTCCGCGAGCGTCTCGGCGACCTGCTCCTGGCCAGCGATTTCTGCTTCTCCGGCAGCGCCTACTGCTTCGCCCTGGCCCGCTTCGGCACCCACGCCGACGCCGAGGTCCTCACCGCCTACCTCGACCACTACCTCCCCCGCACCGACCTCCGCTACGACCAACCCGCCGCCCTCGGCGCCCTCCTCCACCTCGACGACCGCCTCGGCGCCCACCGCGCGGTTCGCTTCACCCAGCCCGACGGCCTCCGGGACCGGTGGGTCGACGCCCTGGCCCACCTCCGCGACGACGCCGGCTACACCCCTGCCGAGCAGCGCCGCCGGACGGACCTCCAGTGCGGCTTCGCCGACGGCTGGACCCGGCCGTAGCCACCTGGCTGCGCAGCTCCTCCCGGGCATCTGGGAACACGAGGGGCCAGACCGTGGGGGCTCACCCCTGACCCGGGGTTGCGCCCTCCGGCCTCCCTCTCGGCAGACCGAAGGCATGGCCGACACCGGCACGCCGGCGGAGTGCCGCAGCTCCCCTCTCCCGCCTTCGAAACTTTCGGATCGACCGTACACACTTGCGCCCCGAGCATCCCCGAACCCTCCTCCTCCCCCCATACCGGTCCGCGTGATCGGTTACTTGAACAGGGAAGACACACGCGTCAAGCATCCCTTCGGGCGCGGAGATGTTTCCGAAAGAATGCCGAAACTGTTGACAGGCCCATGAAGCCCTCAGAAAACTAAGGCCGCCGGAGCAGAAGAGCGCGTTCCATGCAAGGCCGCCGGGCGGCAGAAGGCCGCGCGGTCCCCCACCTGCCTTCATCGGAAGGAAGCAGCAGCATGCACCAGGACGGCACGCAGCAGGACCAGACCCAGCAGACGATCGTTCCCCCCGGCCTGAGCCGTCGGGGCTTCCTCGCCGGCACCGCCGGCGGCGCCGCCGCGCTGGCCACCGCGTCCGGGCTGCTACTCCCCGGCACCGCCCACGCCGCCACCACCATCACCACCAACCAGACCGGCTACGACGGCATGTACTACACGTTCTGGACCGACGGCGGCGGCTCGGTCTCCATGACCCTCAACGGCGGCGGCAGCTACAGCACCAGGTGGACCAACTGCGGCAACTTCGTCGCGGGCAAGGGCTGGGCCAACGGCGGGCGCAGGACGGTCCGTTACACCGGGTACTTCAACCCGTCGGGCAACGGCTACGGCTGTCTCTACGGCTGGACCTCGAACCCGCTGGTCGAGTACTACATCGTCGACAACTGGGGCAGCTACCGGCCCACCGGCGAGTACAGGGGCACCGTCCACAGCGACGGCGGCACGTACGACATCTACAGGACGACGCGGTACAACGCCCCCTCCGTCGAGGGCACCCGCACCTTCGACCAGTACTGGAGCGTCCGCCAGTCGAAGGTGACCAGCGGCTCCGGCACCATCACCACCGGCAACCACTTCGACGCCTGGGCCCGCGCGGGCATGAACCTCGGCCAGTTCAAGTACTACATGGTCATGGCGACCGAGGGCTACCAGAGCAGCGGCAGCTCGAACATCACCGTCAGCGGCTGACGCCGGCCTCCGGGGCCGGCACCGTCGCGGCGAAGGAGCCGACCCCGAACGGGTCGGCTCCTTCGTGAGCTGTGCGTACGGCAGTAGGAGCGCGTCACACGTTGAAGCGGAATGCCTGCGGCCCGACCCTGATCTGCGACGGAGCCCCGTCCGGGGTTCTGACCAGTTACTTCCCCGTTGGCACCTGTTGGTTCCCGATGACTGTTTGCGAGTGTCCTGCGGACCGACTGCGGACCAGCAGGTTGAACCTCGTGTCCACCGGTCGGTGGACACGAGGTTCAACCTGCTGGTCCTCATGCCGCCCCTGGCCTCGCGACCAGCATCAATGTCATGACCAACATCTCCGTAAGGATGGCGCGCTGGAGCGCCCTCCACCCCTGGCGGGCGATCATCGGCTGGCTCGTCTTCGTGGTGCTGTGCCTCGGCGCAGGGATCACGGCCGGAACCCACCAAGCAACCACCGAGGACTACTGGGTCGGCGAGGCCGGCCGGGCCGAGCAGCTGGCGACCGAGGCCGGGCTGCAGCGCAAGCCGGTCGAGCACGTCACGATCCGCGGCGGCGACGGCACCGAGGCCGCGGCCCGGGACGTCGCCGCGCGGATGGCGAAGCTGCCGGAAGTCGCGAGCGTCGCCGATCCGGTGCGCTCGCGCGACGGCGACACCGTCCGCGTGTCGGTGACCCTCAAGGGCCCCGAGCTAGAGGGCAAGAAGAACGTCGTCCCGCTGCTGGCGGAGACCGAGAAGGTGGCGAAGGCCCACCCTGATCTGAAGATCGAGGAGACCGGCTCCCCCGCGATCAGCAAAGGCGTCAACGACCAGCGCGACGAGGATCTCGCCCTCTCGGAGCGGATCTCGCTGCCGGTCACGCTGATCACGCTGCTGGTCGTCTTCGGCTCGGCGGTGATGGCCGGGGTGCCGCTGCTGCTGGCGCTGACCTCGATCACCGCGGCGATGGGCCTCAACATGCTGGCCTCGCACCTGATCCCGGACGCGGGCGTGGGCACGAACCTGATCCTCCTGATCGGCCTGGCGGTCGGCGTCGACTACACGCTCTTCTACCTCAAGCGGGAGCGCGAGGAGCGGGCACGCGCGGGCGGGCGGCTTACGTCGGAGGCGCTGGTGGAGCTGGCGGCGGCGACGGCCGGGCGGTCGATCGTGATCTCCGGGCTCGCGGTGATCGCGTCCACGGCCACCCTCTATCTCGCCACCGATGTGATCTTCTCTTCGCTCGCCACGGGCACCGTCCTGGTCGTCGCCGTGGCGGTGGCGAGCTCGCTGACTGTGCTGCCGGCTCTGCTGGTGAAGCTCGGCCGGCGCACCGAGCGCCGGGCCGCGCAGCGGGCACGGAAGGGGAAGGCGCCGCGCGCCGAACGGGCCGAGACCGGGCGGTTCTTCGCCGCCCTGCTGCGGCCCGCGCAGCGGCGCCCGGTGGCGACGCTGGTCGTCTCCGTACTCGCGCTGCTGGCGCTGGCGATGCCCGTGCTGCAGATGAAGCTGATCGACCCGGGGCGGGACACCTTCTCCCGCGACATCCCTGCGATGCAGGCGTACGACCGGCTGACCGCGGACTTTCCCGAGCTGCTGGTGAAGCACGAGGTGGTGGTGCGGAACGCGCCCGGGCAGGAGGGCGAGGCACGGCGGGCGCTGACCGAGCTGGATGAGCACGCGCAGGCAGACGCACTCTTCACGAAGCATGCCGTGCCCTCGCTGCGCACATCCGCGGACGGCCGTACCAGCGTTCTGGAGCTGTCCGTGCCGCACCCCGCCCAGGCCGACGAGGCGGTCCGGTCGCTGGAGCGGCTGCGGGACGTCTACATCCCGGCCACCACCTGGGAGCTGCGGGGCGCCGAGACCGCCGTCAGCGGCGATGTCGCGCGCGGTCAGGACTATGTGCACCACGAGCGCGGCAAGCTGCCGTTGATGCTCGGGGCGCTGCTGCTGGTGACGTTCCTGATGACGGTGTGGGCGTTCCGCTCGGTGGTGATCGGCCTCCTCGGCGTCGTACTGAACCTTCTCTCCGCGGCCGCCGCGCTCGGGCTGATGGTGGCGGTCTTCCAGGGAACCTGGGCGGAGACCTTGCTGGGCTTCGACTCGATCGGCGCGATTGCGTCCCGGGTGCCGCTGTTCCTCTTCGTGATCCTCTTCGGGCTCTCGATGGACTACCAGGTGTTCGTGGTCAGCCGGATCCAGGAGGCTCGGCAGCGCGGTCTTTCCTCCCGCGAGGCGGTGCTGGACGGCATCGGGAAGTCGGCGAAGGTGGTCACCAGCGCGGCGATCGTCATGGTCACGGTCTTCGGCGGCTTCGTCGCCCTGCACCTGGCGGAGATGAAGCAGATGGGCTTCTGCCTCGCAGTGGCGGTGCTGCTGGACGCGGTGATGATCCGGATGATGGTGCTGCCGGCCGCGCTGCTGCTGCTCGACGACCGGGCGTGGTGGCCGTCGCGCCGGGCCGCGGCCCGCGTCGCGCGGACCGAGCCGGCCGTGCCCGTAGGCTGACGCGGCATGAGCAGCGAACCGCGGCAGCCCGAGGAAACCATCGGCATACGCGGGCTCCGCCGTTGGTACGACGCCTGCTGGGTGTTCCTCGGGCTGTCCCCCTCGGCCATCGCCCTGCACGACGGCGGCCGGACGGGCTGGTTGTCGGCGGCGGTGCTCGCCGTACTCGGCGTGAGCTACGGGCTGCTGCGGCTGTGGCCGGGCGACCGGCCGGTGCGACCGCTCGTCTTCCTGTGGCTGCTGATCCCCGCGCTCGGAGCGATGGCGGCGCTGCCGGGCGGCGGGGCGGCGCTGCTGATCGTGTCGCTGCCGATGTTCTGGATCTACGCGGACGGGCCCCGCCGCGCGGTCGCGCTCAGCGGCGCGGCCACCGCCGCCACCGTCCTCGGCGGCGTCGCCGACCAGGGCTGGAGCCCGGACTTCGGCACCGGCAACGCCACCGCCGCCCTCATCGGCTACGCCACGGGCTCGCTGCTCGGGCTCTGGCTGCACCACATCGCCACCCGCAACGACGCCCGCGCCGAGCGGCTGGGCGCCGAACTCGAGGACGCACAGCAGAAGTTGGCGGAGGCACACCGCCGCGAGGGCGCCGCCGCGGAGCGCGAGCGGCTGGCGCGGGAGATCCACGACACGCTCGCGCAGGGCTTCGCCTCCATCGTGGTGCTGACGGAGGCGGCCCGTACGTCGCTGGAGTCCGACCCGGCACGCGGGGCGCAGCAGCTGCGCTCCATCGAGCAGACAGCCCGCGAGAACCTGGCGGAGGCCCGCGCCCTGGTCGGCTCGGCCCCGCGGACCGGCGCGTCCGCCGACGCGCTGCGCCGGACCCTGGAGCGCTTCACCGAGGACACCGGCATCCCGGTGACGGCCGAGCTGCCCGAGCACGGCCTCGAGTTCGACCAGACCACCCGCATCGCCCTGCTGCGCTGCACCCAGGAGTCCCTGGCCAACGTCCGCAAGCACGCCGCCGCCACCGCCGTCGGCGTCGTGCTCAGCGCCGGCCCCGACGCGGTCGAGCTCGAAATCACCGACGACGGCCGCGGCTTCCGCGTCGACGAGGCGAGCGGCTTCGGCTTGGACGGCATGCGCCGAAGACTCGCCGAACTCGGCGGCGAGCTCACCCTCACCAGCTCCCCCGGCGACGGCACCCGCGTCCTCGCCGTACTCCCCGCGAAAGGTCAGGAGTGACATGACGGACGAGCCCAAGCTGCGCATCATCGTGGCCGACGACCACACCGTCATGCGCTCCGGACTGGTGGCACTGCTTTCCGCGGAGCCGTCCATCGAGATCGTCGGCGAGGCGGGCGACGGCCGCGCGGCGGTGTCGCTGGTCGGCGAGGTACGGCCGGACGTGGTGCTGCTCGACCTGCGGATGCCGGTGCTCGACGGGGTCGGCGCCACGGAGCGGATCGTGGCGGAGCACTCCGGCACCCGGGTGCTGATCCTCACCACGTACGACACCGACGCCGAGATCGAGCGCGCGGTGGAGGCCGGCGCGACCGGCTATCTGCTGAAGGACGCCACCCGGGAGCGCCTGGTGGAGGCGATCCACGCGGCCCACCGCGGCGAGACGGTGCTGGCGCCGCGGGTCGCCCAGCGGCTGGTGGCGCGGATGCGCCGGCCGGCGCCGGTGGAGCTGACCAGCCGGGAGGTGGACGTACTGACCGCGGTCGCCGACGGGCTGTCGAACGCGCAGATCGGCGAGCGCCTCTTCATCGCCGAGGCGACGGTGAAGACCCACCTGCTACGGGTCTTCGCCAAGCTCGACGTCAGCGACCGCACCCGGGCCGTGGTGGTGGCGATGGAGCAGGGCCTGCTGCGGCGAACGGGCACATGACGCTCGGGGCGGCGTCCACTGCGAGGGCCGCGGTGCAACGCGAATGACACAAGCGGCCTGCGGGGCGAGACCCGCCCCGCAGGCGCGCCGGCCCGGTGGGGGCGTTCGGCCGCGCACGGTGCGCGCCGGCCGGATGCACGCGAGTGGCGGTTGGTACGGGATGCGGCGGCCGAGGAACGCGGCTGCGCGGTCAAGGACCGGAGTGAAGTCTCCCCGGGGTCTCGGACACGTCATCGCCATGCTGCGAGGGCGTGCTGTTGCCGCCGCCTGGTCCCGGCCGGGGTGACGGCTTTCCCCCTCCTGTCGGCAGGCTTGGTCAAGCCGATGCTTCCGACCTGCCGGCTTCCGGGTCGAGCTCCCCGGCTTTCCGAGACGGGAAACCCGGCAGGCACCCGTTCATCAGGGACCCGGCATCTCAGGAGCAACAGCCCCGGCCGAGGGGGCGTTCGCAGACACTCGCTCCGCTCTCGTAGCTCCGCCGTAACCCCAGGTCAGAGCAGTTCCCGCGGCTCTCAGCGAGTCAGCCCAGCCCCAGGAACAGCCGGAAACAGCCTGCGGAAACAGGAAGGGGCCAGACCTTACGATCTGGCCCCTGAGCTGGGGTTCCGCTCTCTGACCAGCGGTTCAGCCGGTCAACGAATCACCCGCTACACGTTGAAGCGGAACTCCACCACGTCCCCGTCCTGCATGACGTACTCCTTGCCCTCCATACGGGCCTTGCCCTTGGCGCGGGCCTCCGCCACCGAGCCGGTCTCCACCAGGTCGGCGAAGGAGATGACCTCCGCCTTGATGAAGCCCTTCTGGAAGTCGGTGTGGATGACACCGGCGGCCTCGGGGGCGGTGGCGCCCTTCTTGATGGTCCAGGCGCGGGATTCCTTCGGTCCTGCCGTGAGGTAGGTCTGCAGGCCGAGGGTGCGGAAGCCGACGTGGGCGAGGGTGGCGAGGCCGGGCTCGTCCTGGCCGACGGACTGGAGGAGTTCGAGGGCCTCGTCCTCGTCCAGCTCGGCGAGGTCCGCCTCCAGCTTGGCGTTGAGGAAGATCGCCTCGGCGGGGGCGACCAGGGCGCGCTGCTCGTCCTTGAAGTCCTCGTCGGTCAGCTCGTCCTCGTCGACGTTGAAGACGTAGAGGAAGGGCTTCGTCGTGAGGAGGTGCAGGTCGTGGAGGGGTTCCGCGCGCTCGGTGCCCTGGACGATGCCCTGGGAGAAGAGGGTGTCGCCCTTCTCCAGGATCTCCTTGGCCTCCTCGACCGCCTTGACCTTCGGCGCGACGTCCTTCTTGATCCGCGACTCCTTCTGGAGGCGGGGAAGGACCTTCTCGATGGTCTGGAGGTCGGCGAGGATCAGCTCGGTGTTGATCGTCTCGATGTCGTCCTTCGGCGAGACCTTGCCGTCGACGTGCACGACGTTCTCGTCCTTGAAGGCGCGGATGACCTGGCAGATCGCGTCGGACTCGCGGATGTTCGCGAGGAACTTGTTGCCGAGGCCCTCGCCCTCCGACGCGCCGCGCACGATGCCGGCGATGTCGACGAAGTCGACCGTGGCCGGGAGGACCCGCTGGGAGCCGAAGATCTCGGCCAGCTTGGTGAGGCGGGGGTCGGGGACACCGACGACGCCGACGTTCGGCTCGATCGTGGCGAACGGGTAGTTGGCCGCCAGCACGTCGTTCTTGGTCAGGGCGTTGAACAGGGTCGACTTGCCGACATTCGGCAGACCGACGATTCCGATCGTGAGCGACACGTTGCGACTTCCCGTACGTGAGGATGGGGGACGAGGACCGGCCGACTGGGCTGTGTGGGCCGATCCACCAGTCTACGGCGTGGCCGCCCGCGACCCGGCGACCCGTCGAACGTCCGGCCGGACCGCGATCCCCGGCGTGTCTGACAGGCCGTTCGGCACATAAAACGACCTACGTTGGTGCAGTGGAGCAACACAGGACACGACCCGCGCGGTACGGACGGTACGGACCGCGACGTGACAGGCCGGCCGGGCCGGCCGAGCCGGCCAAGCCGCCGCTGCCTCCGCAGGCGGGGCGGGCGGCGGGAGGCGGGGTCGCGCGGCCCGCCCGGCCCGCCCGTGTGCCCGAGGGCCGGCCCGCTCCCCCGCCCGCGATCCGGCGGCTGCCCAACCCGCGGCTCACCGGGCTGGGCCTGAGCCTGTTCTGCGGGCTGGTGATGCTCGTCCTCGGTCTGCTGACCGAGGCCCTGTTCGGGGCGTCACAGACCGTGTACGGCGTGCTCTTCCTGCCGGTGTGCGTGCTGACCGCGCTGTGGGTGCGCGAGGGGGACCTGCTCATCGCGCCCGTCGTGGTGCCGATCGCCTTCGCCCTGGGGCTGGTCCCGCTCGCCGACGAGGGCGGCGGCGGCACCGCCGACCGGCTGATGGGAATGGTGACGGGCCTCGCCACCCAGGCCGGGTGGCTCTACGGCGGGACGCTGGCCGCGAGCCTGCTCGTGCTCGGCCGCAGGACGCGCCGGGTGCGCATGCTCAACCGGCGCGCCGCGCGGAACCGCCCCCGCCCCTGACGTCCCTCAGGCGCCCGTCGCCGCGCGCATCGCCGCGCCCACGATGCCCGCGTTGTTCTGGAGCTGGGCCGGGACGATCTCCGCCTCGATGCCCTGGATGCGGTCCAGGAACTTGTGGGACTTGCGGCTGACGCCACCGCCGATGATGAACAGCTCGGGCGAGAACAGCATCTCCACGTGGGCCAGGTACTTCTGCACCCGGTGCGCCCAGTCCTCCCACGACAGGTCGTGGTCCTCCCTGGCCTTGCTGGAGGCCCGCTTCTCCGCGTCGTGGCCGTTCAGCTCCAGATGGCCCAGCTCGCTGTTGGGGACGAGGACGCCGTCCACGAACAGGGCGCTGCCGATGCCGGTGCCGAAGGTCAGCAGGATCACCGTGCCCCGGTGGTGGCGTCCGGCGCCGAAGTGCATCTCGGCGACGCCGGCCGCGTCCGCGTCGTTGACCACCGTCACCGGCAGGCCGCCCAGCCGGTCGCC
Organism: Streptomyces sp. NPDC051740; assembly: GCF_044453165.1. Taxonomy (NCBI): domain Bacteria; kingdom Bacillati; phylum Actinomycetota; class Actinomycetes; order Kitasatosporales; family Streptomycetaceae; genus Streptomyces; species Streptomyces sp. NPDC051740. The sequence continues at coordinate 26,698 of NZ_JBITCL010000017.1, forward strand.
GAGCAGCACGCGCGCGTCGGTGTCGATCCAGCTCTTGTCGACGTTGGCCGCCGTACGGATCGTGGTGCCGCCGGTGACGACACCCGGGAAGGTGACCCCGACCGGTCCGGTCCAGCCGAAGTGGTCGACGACCTGTTTCACGCCGTCGGCCACCGCGTCCGGTGTGGCCGGGTGCGGGGTGAGGATCTTGTGGCGCTCCTGCGCCAGGTCCCCCTTGTCCAGGTCGACCGGGGCACCCTTGATCCCGGAACCGCCGATGTCCACGCCGAAGATCTGCATGGCCCTACGTTACGACGTACGACGGACAGTCACGTCAGGCGGTCTCCCTGACCGTCACACCCGCTCGGCCGTCACCGCGCGGAATCCGCCCCGGAGCCGCCGCGCTCGGCCACCAGGGCCGCCGCCTCCTCGCGCAGGTCGCGGCGGAGCTCCTTGGGCAGGGAGAAGATGATGGACTCCTCGGCGGCCTTGACCAGCTCGACGTCCTCGAAGCCGCGCCCCGACAGCCATTCCAGCACCTGCTCGACCAGGATCTCCGGCACCGAGGCGCCCGAGGTGACGCCGACCGCGGTCACGCCCTCCAGCCAGGCCTCGTCGATCTCGTCGGCGAAGTCCACCAGGTACGCCGCGCGGGCGCCGGCCAGCTTGGCGACCTCCACCAGCCGCTTGGAGTTGGAGGAGTTGCGCGAGCCGACCACGATCACCAGGTCCGCCTCGGCACCCATCTGCTTGACCGCGAGCTGGCGGTTCTGCGTGGCGTAGCAGATGTCGTCGCTGGGCGGGGAGATCAGCTGGGGGAACTTCTCCTTCAGCGCGTCGACGGTCTCCATGGTCTCGTCGACGCTCAACGTGGTCTGGGAGAGCCAGACGACCTTGGAGGGGTCGCGGACCTCGACCTTCGCGACGTCGTCCGGCCCGTCGACGAGCTGGATGTGGTCGGGGGCCTCGCCGGAGGTGCCGATGACCTCCTCGTGGCCCTCGTGGCCGATCAGGAGGATGTCGTAGTCGTCGTTCGCGAAACGGACGGCTTCCTTGTGGACCTTGGTGACCAGCGGGCAGGTGGCGTCGATGGTGGCGAGCCGGCCGCGCTCGGCCTCCTCGTGGACGACGGGGGCGACGCCGTGCGCGGAGAACATGACGATGTTGCCCGGGGGGACCTCCTCCGTCCGTTCGACGAAGATCGCGCCCTTCTTCTCCAGGGTCTGCACGACGTACTTGTTGTGCACGATCTCGTGCCGGACGTAGACGGGGGCCCCGTACTGCTCCAGGGCCTTCTCGACGGCGATCACGGCGCGGTCCACCCCCGCGCAGTAGCCACGGGGGGCGGCGAGCAGGACACGGCGGCCAGGCGAAGCGGTCATGCGTCCCATCGTAAGGCCGCGCTCGGGGGCGCGGTCACGGTGCGTTGTCGGTGGGGCGCACTACTCTCGCGGACATGGCTCTCAACACGTCTGCGGAAGCGCCGCTGCCCGTCGGTGAGGTGTCGCGGCTGATCGGGGGGTGGATCGACCGGCTCGGCGCGGTGTGGGTCGAGGGGCAGATCACCCAGCTGTCGCGGCGGCCTGGCGCCGGGGTGGTGTTCCTGACGCTGCGCGACCCGTCGCACGACATCTCGGTGGGCGTGACCTGCTACCGGCAGGTGTTCGACGCCGTCGCGGACGTGGTGAGCGAGGGCGCGCGGGTGGTGGTGCACTGCAAGCCGGAGTGGTACGCGCCGCGCGGTCAGCTGTCGCTCAGGGCCGCCGAGATCAAGCCGGTGGGGGTCGGGGAGCTGCTGGCGCGCCTCGAACAGCTGAAGAAGTCGCTCGCGCGGGAGGGTCTGTTCGCGCCGGAGCGGAAGAAGCCGCTGCCGTTCCTGCCGCGGCTGATCGGGCTGGTGTGCGGGCGCGCCTCGGCGGCCGAGCGGGACGTGCTGGAGAACGCCCGGCTGCGGTGGCCGGCCGTCCGTTTCGAGGTGCGCAACGTGCCCGTGCAGGGGGTGCACGCGGTGCCGCAGGTCGTCCAGGCCGTGAAGGAGCTGGACGCGGTCGACGACGTGGACGTGATCATCGTGGCGCGGGGCGGCGGCAGCGTGGAGGACCTGCTGCCGTTCTCCGACGAGCAGCTGGTGCGGGCGGTGGCGGCGTGCCGTACGCCGGTCGTCTCCGCGATCGGGCACGAGCCGGACAACCCGCTGCTCGACCACGTGGCCGACCTGCGCGCCTCCACGCCGACCGACGCCGCGAAGAAGGTGGTGCCGGACGTGGGCGAGGAGTACGAGCGGGTACGGCTGCTGAGCGACCGCGCGCGGCGCTCCGTCCGGGCGCTGCTGGACCGGGAGGAGCGCGGGCTGGCGCACGCGCTGGCCCGGCCCTCGCTGCAGGATCCGCACCGGATGGTCGACGCGCGCGCGGAGGAGGTCACGGCGCTGCTGGAGCGGAGCCGGCGCAGTCTGCGGTACCGGCTGGACCGGGCCGACTCCGAGCTGACGCACACGCACGCGCGCGTGGTGGCCCTGTCCCCCGCCGCGACGCTGAAGCGCGGGTACGCCGTGCTCCAGCGGGCGGACGGGCACGCGGTGCGGGATCCGGCCGAGGTGGAGGCCGGTGAGACCCTGCGGGCGCGGGTGTCCGAGGGCGAGTTCACAGTTCGAGTCGATACACAGAGGGTGGACGGATGACCGGCAGGACGGAGCAGACGGCGGCGGCCGAGGCGCTCGGGTACGAGCAGGCGCGGGACGAGCTGATCGAGGTCGTACGACGGCTGGAGGCGGGCGGTACGACGCTGGAGGAGTCCCTCGCGCTCTGGGAGCGGGGCGAGGAGCTGGCCGGGGTGTGCCGGCGCCGGCTGGAGGGGGCGCGGGCCCGGCTGGACGCGGCGCTCGCGGAGGAGAAGGAGGAGGGCGGGGCGGAGGACGCCGGGGAGGTCTGAGCTGTGAAGTGGATCACCTGGTTCCGGATTTAGTTGAGCGTTGAACTTCATAGGCGTACCGTCGGACCCGTCAACCGGTCCGTGGTTCCTGCACGGACGTCCGTGGCCCCTCCACGGACAGACGGGCCGACGTACCCCCCGAGAAGGTTCACGCATGTCACTCGCCCTTGACCCCGCCGCCCAGGACCTGCTGTTCCGCGAGGCGCGCACCGCCAACACGTTCACCGACGAGCCGGTGACCGACGAGCAGGTGCGGGCGATCTACGACCTGGTCAAGTACGGCCCCACCGCCTTCAACCAGAGCCCCCTGCGCGTCACCCTGGTCCGCTCCCCGGAGGCCCGCGAGCGTCTCGTCCGGCACATGGCGGAAGGCAACCAGGCCAAGACGGCCGCCGCCCCGCTGGTCGCCATCCTGTCCGCGGACAACGAGTTCCACGAGGAGCTCCCCGCCCTGCTCCCGCACTTCCCGCAGGCCAAGGACGCCTTCTTCAGCGAGCGCCCGGTGCGTGAGGGTTCCGCCGCGGTGAACGCCGCCCTCCAGGCCGCCTACTTCATCGTCGGTGTGCGCGCCGCGGGCCTGGCCGCCGGCCCGATGACCGGCCTCGACTTCGAGGGCCTCCGCAAGGAGTTCCTGGACGACGACCACACCCCGCTGATGGTCGTCAACATCGGCCGCCCCGGGCCGGACGCGTGGTTCCCGCGCTCCCCGCGCCTGGAGTACGAGCAGGTCGTCACGACCGTCTGAGCACCAGCACGGCGTATACGGGGCGGGGGGGGGGGGGGGGGGGGGGGGGGGGGGGGGGGGGGGGGGCGGCGCCGGGGCGCCCCCCCCCCCGGCCCGCCCCCCCCCCCCCCCCCCCCCCCCCCCCCCCCCCCCCCCCCCCCCCCACACGCGTCCACGTCCCGCTCACTCCGTGCGCAGCGCCCCGGCCATCTTCTCCAGCTGGCCGAAGGATGCCGTGCCGGTCACCACCGTGGTCGAGCCCTCGGCGTCCTCCAGCACCAGCGCGTCGTAGTGGTCGCCCTCGTAGCGCGTCCAGGTCCTGCCGTCGATCTGCCGCGTGGTCTCCGTCTTCGCGGCGCCCTGCGTCCTGTCCTCGATGAACGCCGACCGCTTGCCCGTGGACTGCTCGACCGCCACGTACTCCCCGTCGGGGGCACGGAAGCCGAGGTGCCAGGCCTCGGACTCGGTGCCCTTGTAGCGGACGGAGGTGGGCTTCCACGCCTCGGACAGGCCCTCCGGCGCGGCGACGGGGTAGGAGGCGGCCCTGCGGGCCGTGAGCAGGTCGATCCGGTAGTCGACCCGCTTGAGGTCGGGTTCGCCGTCCTCGTGCGGGATGAACAGCCAGACCACTCCCGCCACGAGCATGATGAGGGCCAGGGAAAGGATCATGTCCCGGGCCGTTTTCTGCACGCTCTTCGTTCCTGCCACGCCCCCTATCGTCGCAGGTGCCCGGTGCGCTCATCCGTGGGGGGCCCTGCTCATTTTGTCGGACTGGCGATAGAGTCGTGCCCCACACCCTCATCCGGCCGTCGTCGTACAGAAAGGTGCGCTCCGATGACCGAACACCATCACTTGCCGTCCGAGCTCGATGTCCCGTCCGAGGCCCCCGACCGCAACCTCGCCCTGGAACTCGTACGGGTGACCGAGGCAGCGGCCATGGCAGCCGGCCGCTGGGTAGGGCGCGGTGACAAGAACGGCGCCGACGGCGCCGCGGTGCGCGCCATGCGCACCCTCGTCTCCACCGTCTCGATGAACGGCGTCGTCGTCATCGGCGAGGGCGAGAAGGACGAGGCCCCGATGCTCTTCAACGGGGAGCGCGTGGGCGACGGGACCGGCCCGGAATGCGACATCGCCGTCGACCCGATCGACGGTACGACGCTGACCGCCAAGGGCATGACGAACGCCATCGCGGTGCTGGCCGCCGCCGAGCGCGGCTCGATGTTCGACCCGTCGGCCGTGTTCTACATGGACAAGCTGGTCACCGGCCCGGAGGCCGCCGACTTCGTCGACATCAACGCGCCGGTGAGCGTGAACATCCGCCGGGTCGCCAAGGCCAAGCGGGTCACCCCCGAGGACGTCACCGTGGTGATCCTCGACCGGCCGCGGCACGAGGGCATCATCAAGGAGATCCGGGAGACCGGGGCGCGCATCAAGCTGATCTCCGACGGCGACGTGGCCGGCTCGATCCTCGCGCTGCGCGAGGGCACGGGCATCGATCTGCTGCTCGGCGTCGGCGGCACCCCCGAGGGCATCATCTCGGCGTGCGCGGTGAAGTGCCTGGGCGGGACGATTCAGGGCAAGCTGTGGCCCAAGGACGACGAGGAACGGCAGCGGGCGGTCGACGCGGGGCACGATCTGGACCGGGTCCTGACGACCGACGACCTCGTCGCCGGGGAGAACGTGTTCTTCGTGGCGACCGGGATCACCGACGGGGAGTTGATGCGCGGGGTGCGGTACCGGCCGGAGACGGCCACGACCGATTCGATCGTGATGCGGTCGAAGTCGGGGACGGTCCGTCGGATCGACTCCGAGCACCGGCTCTCGAAGCTGCGGGCGTACAGCGCGATTGACTTCGATCGCGCCAAGTGAAACGCCGGTGCGTGGGGCTGCCTGCGGCGCGTGGGCGAGTGCGGGTGCGGGTGCGTGGTGGCTTGTCGCGCAGTTCCCCGCGC
>NZ_JBITCL010000017.1:32381-109190 GCF_044453165.1 Streptomyces sp. NPDC051740
GCCCCTGGATGGACTGCCCCACCCCGCGTGAAAAAGCGCCCCCGTGCGGAGGGAGCGCCCACGCGGCGGAGCCGCACATGTCACAGCCCCGCGCCCCTGGATGGACTGCCCCACCCCGCGTGAAAAAGCGCCCCCGTGCGGAGGGAGCGCCCACGCGGCGGAGCCGCACATGTCACAGCCCCGCGCCCTGAAGTGGGACCGGTCCCCCGGCGCTGAGAGGTGAGCGAGTTCCCCGGCGCCGAAGGGGCGCCCCCTGTGCGGAGGGGGCGCCCCTTTTGCTTACGTGCGTTTCAGCCCGCTGCCGCGATGCGGCCCGGGCGGGTGTTCTTCTTCAGTTCCATCTCGCGGCGCCTGCGGCGGGCCAGGACCACTCGGCGTTCGGCGGCGGTGAGGCCGCCCCAGACGCCGTAGGGCTCGGGCTGGAGCAGGGCGTGCTCGCGGCACTCGACCATCACCGGGCAGCGGGCGCAGACGCGCTTGGCCGCCTCCTCGCGGGAGAGCCGGGCGGCGGTGGGTTCCTTCGAGGGTGCGAAGAACAGCCCCGCCTCGTCGCGCCGGCACACCGCCTCGGTGTGCCAGGGGGCGTCCTGGTCCCTGTCCCGCGCTGCCGCTCGCTGGGCCGGGACAGCGGCTATCTGCAGGGACGAATGCGGCGGTTGCAGCACGGTCTACTCCTGACGACGGCTTCGCAAGCGAGACACGATGCAGCAAGGCTTACCCGATGTGCGCGCGCCTATGCACTGAGTTCCGAACCGCGCGACAGCCCGTCAGTGGCCCAGGTGCCTGCGCATGCTCCTGTCGACCTTGCGCTGCACCCGGTCGAGGATGTCCGCCACGAGCTTGCCGCGCTTGGGGCGCGCCTCGACGCTGCCCAGCACCGCCCAGCCGTCGATGTAGACCACCGGGGCCTCGTCGTCGGTCGCGTCGAGCGTGTCCACCTCGAAGGCGCCGAGCACGCCGCCGCCCATGCCGCGCAGCGACACGTTCTCCGGGACGTAGATCTCGACGCTGCCGAAGACGGAGAAGGCCTTGATCATGACCTGCTGGTGGTCGAACAGCGCCTCGCTGAGGTCGATCTCCACGCTCCCGAAGATCGCGTACGCGTGGATACGACGGCCGGTGCGCCAGCGGCCCTTGCGGGCGGCGGCGCTGAACACCGCGACCACGTTGTCATCGGGGTCCATCGGGATCGCGCCGGTGGTGGGGCGACTGGGGGCGGAGGCGTGCACCGCGTGCCGCTGGTGGGCTATCGGCAGGTCCTGGACGAACACCTCCAGCTCCCCGACCGTCTTGGCGGCCAGCACGCCCTCGACGCGCTCCGCGTGCTCGTCGGCGGTGAGGCGGCCCTCGGCGAGGGCCTCGCGCAGGAGGTCGACGGTACGGTCCCGGTCGGCGTCGGAGGCGCGCAGCTCGGCCGTCCGCGGTGCCGTGTCCGGCTGCTGGGCGTGCTTCTGAAGGTCCACGGCGCCAGCGTACCGAAACGCGATAGATCGCGACTACCCCCTGACGGGGACAACTGAGGACAACCTCACAGACTCGCCACGAAGGGCAGGTCCTACGCTGGTGAGCGCCCGCCGACGTCGGCGGGCGGCCGGCGGGCGAGCCGAAGGCGAGCCGCCCCGGAAGACTTCCTGTCGAGTGAGGAATGGGCGAGATGCCTGAGTTCGAGTACGCCGATCTGCTCCCCATGGGAGAGGACACCACCCCCTACCGGCTGGTGACCTCCGAAGGTGTCTCCACCTTCGAGGCCGACGGACGGACGTTCCTCAAGGTGGAGCCGGAGGCGCTGCGCAAGCTCGCCGAGGAGGCCGTCCACGACATCCAGCACTACCTGCGCCCCGCCCACCTGGCGCAGCTGCGCCGCATCATCGACGACCCCGAGGCGTCGGGCAACGACAAGTTCGTCGCGCTGGACCTGCTGAAGAACGCGAACATCGCGGCGGCGGGCGTGCTGCCGATGTGCCAGGACACCGGTACGGCGATCGTCATGGGCAAGCGCGGGCAGAACGTGCTGACGTCGGGGCGTGACGAGGAGGCCCTGAGCAAGGGCATCTACGACGCCTACAAGAACCTGAACCTGCGCTACTCGCAGATGGCCCCGCTCACCATGTGGGAGGAGAGGAACACCGGTTCCAACCTCCCGGCGCAGATCGAGCTGTACGCGACGGACGGCGGCGCGTACAAGTTCCTGTTCATGGCCAAGGGTGGCGGGTCGGCCAACAAGAGCTTCCTGTACCAGGAGACCAAGGCCGTCCTGAACGAGGCCTCCATGATGAAGTTCCTGGAGGAGAAGATCCGTTCGCTGGGTACGGCCGCCTGTCCGCCGTACCACCTGGCGATCGTCGTCGGCGGTACGTCGGCCGAGTACGCGCTGAAGACCGCGAAGTACGCCTCCGCGCACTACCTGGACGAGATCCCCTCCGAGGGGTCGGCGCTCGGGCACGGCTTCCGGGACAAGGAGCTGGAGGAGAAGGTCTTCGAGCTGACGCAGAGGATCGGGATCGGGGCGCAGTTCGGGGGCAAGTACTTCTGCCACGACGTGCGGGTGGTGCGGCTGCCGCGGCACGGGGCGTCGTGTCCGGTCGCGATCGCGGTGTCCTGCTCGGCGGACCGGCAGGCCGTCGCGAAGATCACCGCCGAGGGTGTGTTCCTGGAGCAGCTGGAGACGGATCCGGCGCGGTTCCTGCCGGAGACGACGGACGAGCAGCTGGAGCAGGACGGCGACGTCGTCAGGATCGACCTCAACCAGCCGATGGACGACATCCTCGCCGAGCTGACCAAGTACCCGGTCAAGACCCGGCTCTCCCTGACCGGTCCGCTGGTCGTGGCGCGCGACATCGCGCACGCCAAGATCAAGGAGCGGCTGGACGCGGGTGAGGAGATGCCGCAGTACCTGAAGGACCACCCGGTGTACTACGCGGGGCCCGCGAAGACGCCGGAGGGGTATGCGTCGGGGTCGTTCGGGCCCACGACGGCCGGGCGCATGGACTCGTACGTGGAGCAGTTCCAGGCGGCGGGCGGGTCGAAGGTGATGCTGGCGAAGGGGAACCGGTCGAAGCAGGTCACCGACGCGTGTGACGCGCACGGCGGGTTCTATCTCGGGTCCATCGGCGGGCCGGCGGCGCGGCTGGCGCAGGACTGCATCAAGAAGGTCGAGGTCGTCGAGTACGAGGAGCTCGGGATGGAGGCGGTGTGGAGGATCGAGGTGGAGGACTTCCCGGCGTTCATCGTCGTCGACGACAAGGGGAATGACTTCTTCCAGGATCCTTCGCCGCAGCAGCCGACGTTCACGTCGATTCCGGTGCGGGGGCCTGGGCCGGCGTAGCGCGTAACGCGTAACGCGTAACGCTTTCGCGGCGGGGGCGGCCGGGGCGGCTTTTTCGCCCCCGCCGCCCCTTCCCGTCCCGAACCGGGGGCTCCGCCCCCGGACCCCCGCTCCTCAAACGCCGGAGGGGCTGTCTCCAGCCCGTCCGGCGTTTGAGGACGAGGCCCGAAGGGCCGAAAGGGGGTCCGGGAGCGCAGCCCCCCAGGGGACGGGGACGGGGACGGGAAGGGGTGGCGGGGGCGAACACACCCTCTCCGCATAGCGGACCCCGTGTGCTGCTTTCGGACAATCGGCGTCCAGACCCGCCCCTTCCGTTGACTCGCTCAACCAACACTGTGAGTCTTCTCGGCGCTCCGACATGCACATGCCATGTCACTCTCCGGAGGAGACCAGGTGAAACGAAGACTCGCCATCGCGGGCATCACCCTCGCCGTCACGCTCGGCCTCGGCACACTCCCCGCCGCGGCCGCCCCCACCGCGGACACCCTCGCCGCACCCGACGTCGACGTGAACAAGGTCAAGGCGCATCTCGACGAGTTCAGCGCCATCGCGAGCCGGAACGGCGGCAACCGCCGCTCCACCGGCCAGGGTTACCGCGACTCCGTCGCCTATGTGAAGGGCAGGCTGCAGGCCGCCGGATACACCGTCACCGAGCAGCCGTGCACCTCCGGCTGCACCAGCGGGGCCGGGCCCAACCTGATCGCCGAGTGGCCACAGGGCGACGCCGGCAACGTGTACATGTTCGGCGCCCACCTCGACGGCGTCTCGGCCGGCCCCGGCATGAACGACAACGGCTCCGGCTCCGCGGCCCTCCTCGAGAACGCCCTGACGCTGGCCCAGCAGAACCCCACCATGCGCAACCGGGTCCGCTTCGCCTGGTGGACCGACGAGGAACAGGGCCTCAACGGGTCCGACTTCTACGTGCGTTCGCTGTCCTCGACCGAGCGCGCGAAGATCAAGGCGTACTACAACTTCGACATGGTCGCCTCCGTCAACGGCGGCTACTTCATCAACCACATCACCTCCTCGGCCGCCGCCCCGATGAAGGCGTACTGGGACTCGCTGGGCCTCCAGCCCGAGGAGAACACCGAGGGCGCGGGGCGCAGCGACGACTACTCCTTCGAGCAGTACTCCATCCCCACCTCCGGCTACGCGATGGGCGCCAGCGCGCGGAAGACCTCCGCGCAGGCCGCCAAGTGGGGCGGCACGGCGAGCAGGGCGTACGACCCCTGCTACCACTCCTCCTGCGACACCCTCACCAACATCAACACCACCGGCCTGGACCGCGCGTCCGACGGCATCGCGTACACGATCTGGCAGCGGGCGGTGGACACCGGCACCGGCGGCACATGCGACACCACCGGCGTCGTCGGCAACGGCGGGTTCGAGAGCGGCACCTCGCCGTGGACCGGGAGCACCGGGGCCATCGGCGCCCACTCGGGCCAGTCCGCCCACACCGGCACCCGGTTCGCCTGGCTGTCGGGGTACGGCTCCACCCGTACCGAGTCGATCAGCCAGTCGGTGACCGTGCCGGCCGGGTGCACCCGGGCCACGCTGAGCTACTGGCTGCACATCGACACCGACGAGTCCGGCTCGACGCCGTACGACCGGTTCACGGTGAAGGCCGGCGGCACCACGCTCGCCACGCTGTCCAACGCCGACGCCGGCAGCGGCTACGCGCAGCGCTCGGTCGACCTGTCGGCGTACGCGGGGCAGACGGTGACCCTGACGTTCACCGGAAGTGAGGACTCCTCGCTGCAGACGGGCTTCCTCGTGGACGACGTGACCCTGCTGAACGACTGAGACCACCCCCCACGGGTACCCCGCCCCGCCGCACTCCTCCTGCGGCGGGGCGGAGGCCGTCACGGGAATACGCTCGTCGGACACCGCTGCTGTGCATCTTCGGAGGTACGACGATGACGACCACGGACGACGACCGGCGCTACCGCATCGAGCACGACTCCATGGGGGAGGTGAAGGTACCGGCCGACGCGAAGTGGCGCGCCCAGACCCAGCGCGCCGTGGAGAACTTCCCGGTCTCCGGGCAGCGGCTGGAGCGCGCCCACATCGAGGCCCTCGCCCGGATCAAGGGCGCCGCGGCCAAGGTGAACGCCCGGCTCGGGGTGCTGGACGAGGACATCGCCGAGGCGATCCAGGAGGCGGCCGGCGAGGTCGCCGAGGGACGGTGGGACGAGCACTTCCCCGTCGACGTGTTCCAGACCGGGTCCGGGACCTCCTCCAACATGAACACCAACGAGGTCGTCGCCACGCTCGCCGGCGAGCGGCTGGGGCGGGACGTGCACCCCAACGACCACGTCAACGCCTCGCAGTCGTCCAACGACGTCTTCCCGTCGTCGATCCACATCGCCGCCACGGCCGCCGTCACCCGCGATCTGGTCCCGGCGCTCGACCACCTCGCCACCGCCCTGGAGCGCAAGGCCGAGGAGTTCGCCGACGTGGTGAAGTCCGGGCGGACCCATCTGATGGACGCCACGCCGGTGACGCTGGGCCAGGAGTTCGGCGGGTACGCGGCCCAGGTGCGGTACGGGATCGAGCGGCTGAACGCCTCCCTGCCGCGCCTGGCCGAACTGCCGCTGGGCGGGACCGCCGTCGGCACCGGCATCAACACCCCGCCCGGCTTCTCCGCCGCCGTCATCGAGGAGGTCGCCCGCGCGACCGGGCTGCCGCTGACCGAGGCGCGCGACCACTTCGAGGCGCAGGGCGCCCGCGACGGCATCGTGGAGACCAGCGGGCAGCTGCGGACCGTCGCCGTCGGACTGACGAAGATCGCGAACGATCTGCGGTGGATGGCGTCGGGCCCCCGTACCGGTCTCGCGGAGATCAGCCTGCCCGACCTCCAGCCCGGCTCCTCGATCATGCCCGGCAAGGTCAACCCGGTGATCCCGGAGGCCGTGCTCATGGTGTGCGCGCAGGTCACCGGCAACGACGCGACCGTCGCCGCCGCCGGCGCCTCGGGCAACTTCGAGCTCAACGTCATGCTGCCGGTCATCGCGAAGAACGTCCTGGAGTCGGTGCGGCTGCTCGCGAACGTCTCCCGGCTGCTCGCCGACCGCACGGTCGACGGCATCGTCGCGAACCGCGAACGGGCCCGCGAGTACGCCGAGTCCTCGCCGTCCGTGGTCACCCCGCTCAACAGGTACATCGGCTACGAGGAGGCCGCCAAGGTCGCCAAGAAGTCGCTGGCCGAGCGGAAGACCATCCGGGAGGTCGTGCTGGAGGGCGGTTACGTCGAGCGCGGCGACCTCACCGTCGAGCAGCTCGACGCGGCGCTGGACGTCCTGCGGATGACGAAGCCGTGAGAACGCCGCGCCGGGGAGCGCGAACCATGACGGGGGCCGCGGCGTCGTATGCCCATGGCACCTCATATCCGGCCATGGCGGAGGGCGGAGCGACGATGCGCGAGGAAGCGGGCGGGACGGCCGGACACTGGGCGCCCGGGACACAGGTCCTGTGGCGGTACCGGGAGAACGGCGGCGCGCGCATCCACATCGCGCGCCCCGTCACGGTCGTACACGACGACCCGGAGCTGCTCGCGGTGTGGATGGCGCCCGGTACCGAGTGCGTGAAGCCGGTGCTCGCCGACGGCACGCCCGTGCACCGGGAGCCCCTCGGCACCCGGTACACCAAGCCGCGCACGGTGGGGCGGGGCCGCTGGCTCGGCACCGGGGTGCTGAAGCTGGCCCGGCCCGGCGAGCCCTGGTCGGTGTGGCTGTTCTGGGAACCGGGCTGGCGGTTCAAGAACTGGTACGTGAACCTGGAGGAACCGCTGGCCCGCTGGGCGGGCGGGGTGGACTCCGAGGATCACTTCCTGGACATCTCCGTGCACCCGGACCGCACCTGGCGCTGGCTGGACGAGGACGAGTTCGCGCAGGCCCGGCGGGACGGTCTGGTGGACTCCGCGCTGGCCGGGAGGGTGCGGGAAGCCGGGCGGGCCGCCGTGGCGGCGATCGATGCCTGGGGACCGCCGTTCGCGGACGGGTGGGAGAACTGGCGCCCCGATCCGTCGTGGACGGTACCGTCACTGCCACAGGACTGGGACCGCACTCCCGCGCATCTGTCCTCGTGAGACCCTTGCTGCGCCCCCGGGCGGGAAACGTAGGATCGTCCTCCGCAAGGGCGCGGGGCAGCAAACACCGGAACGCGCACCAGGCTTGACCGATCGTCACCGAGGGGCGGCAGGACGTGAGCGAGGGGTACGGAAACACCGGTGCCGGCCGGGAACGGCCGGCCAACGGCACAGGCACAACCTCTGACCACGCGGGAATTCCGTTCCGGGGGCACGTATTCCGGGTATCGGAGTTTCGGCGGGACGAACCGCGCGCACGGCGTGCGCCGGACGGATGGACTCGACACGCGTGACGGAGCAGCCGACCTCCTTCGAACGCCCGCAGCCGGGCGCCGACCCCGCGGATCCCCGCGGGGCGCTCCTGCGTACCCCGCAACCGGCGCGTGTGCCGGACACGGGGGCCGCCTTACCCGTACAGAGCCGCTCCGGCGGTGAGCCTCCCGCGTCCGGGGCCGCGTCCCCGGACACGGTGACGCCGGACGGCACCGGCCAGGACCCGGCTGCCGGGTCCGGCTCCGAGCACTCCCAGCCGGGTGCCGGGCAGGGCGCCGAGCCGGACACGCACCGGCCGCGCCCCGCACCCGAGGGCATCCCGGTACAGCCGGCCGCGGACCACGGCCGGCCGGTCCGGGGTCCCGACGGCACGGAGCGCCGTACCGGGCAGCAGACGCAGCCCGGACGGCCCACGCCGATGCGCAGGGACGGGGACCGGCTGCGGTTCGTCGGTGCCGCGACCCGGCGGATCGCGCGCGGCATCGACCTGGACGAGATCGTGATGGGGCTGTGCCGGGCCACCGTGCCCACCTTCTCCGACGCGATCCTGGTCTATCTGCGCGATCCCCTGCCGGTCGGCGACGAGCGGCCCACCGGCCCGCTGGTGCTGCGGCTGCGCCGCACCGACCGGATCCCGGCCGAGCGGGACACCGAGGGCGGGTTCACCCCGATCGCCCCACCGGAGCCGTCCGAGCTGGACTCGGTCGGCGCGGAGCTGTGCACCGTACGGCCCGGCAGCGCGCTCGCCGAGGTGCTGCGCGGCGTACGGCCGGTCTTCACGGACGCGCTCGCGGCCCGCGCCGCGCTGCCCGAACTCCTCGGCGAGGAGGGCGCGTCGGCCGTACCGGACGGGCAGCGGGCGATCCTCGCGCCGCTGCGCGGCCGGCGGCGGGTGATCGGCGCGGCGCTGTTCCTGCGCCGCCCGGAGCGCATCCCGTTCGAGGCCGACGACCTGCTGGTCGCCGCGCAGCTCGCCACGCACAGCGCCCTCGGCATCGACAAGGCGGTGCTGTACGGGCGGGAGGCGTACATCGCCGACGAGCTGCAGCGCACGATGCTGCCGGAGAACCTGCCGCGCTGCACCGGCGTACGGCTCGCCTCGCGGTATCTGCCGGCCGCGGAGACGGCGCGGGTCGGCGGCGACTGGTACGACGCCATCCCGCTGCCCGGCAGCCGGGTCGCGCTGGTCGTCGGTGACGTCATGGGCCACTCCATGACCTCGGCGGCGATCATGGGCCAGCTCCGCACCACCGCGCAGACCCTCGCCGGGCTCGACCTGCCCCCGCAGGAGGTGCTGCACCACCTCGACGAGCAGGCGCAGCGGCTCGGCGTGGACCGCATGGCGACCTGCCTGTACGCGGTGTACGACCCGGTGGCGCACCGCATCACCATCGCCAACGCCGGCCATCCGCCGCCCGTCCTGCTGGAGCTGGGCGGACGCGCCGAGGTGCTGCGGGTGCCCGCGGGCGCCCCGATCGGTGTGGGCGGGGTGGACTTCGAGGCGGTCGAACTGGACGCGCCCGCCGGGGCGACCCTGCTGCTGTACACCGACGGTCTGGTGGAGTCCCGGCTGCGGGACGTGTGGACCGGTATCGAGCAGCTGCGGGAGAAGCTCGCCGCGACCGCGCAGCTCACCGGGCCCGATCATCCGCCGCCCCTTGAGGCGCTCTGCGACGAGGTGCTCGACATGCTCGGTCCGGGCGACCGGGACGACGACATCGCGCTGCTCGCCGCCCGTTTCGACGGGATCGCGCCGAGCGACGTGGCGTACTGGTTCCTGGAGCCGGAGGACGCGGCCCCCGGCCGGGCCCGCCGCCTCGCCCGGCGGGCGCTGTCCCGCTGGGGCATGGAGGAGCTGAGCGACTCGGTGGAGCTGCTGGTCAGCGAGGTGGTGACCAACGCCGTGCGCTATGCCACGCGGCCGGTCACCCTGCGGCTGCTGCGCACCGACGTGCTGCGCTGCGAGGTCGGTGACGACGTGCCCCAGCTGCCGCGGCTGCGGCAGGCACGGGCCACCGACGAGGGCGGGCGCGGGCTGTACCTGGTGAACCGGCTGGCCCGGCGCTGGGGCGCGACCCGGCTGAGCACGGGCAAGGTGGTGTGGTTCGAACTGAACCACGGCTGAGGCGTCGTACGACGTGACGAGGGGCGCCCGGTGTGGTCACCGGGCGCCCCTCGTGTCTTCCGTCTACTGCTCCTCGTCGTCCCCCGGGTCCTCCGGGCCCCCCGGGAGCTCGAACGTCGGCGATGTGGAGGTGGTCGGGTCCGTCGGCGGCTCCGACGTCGGCGGCTGGCTGCTCGGCGGCGCGGAGCTCGGCGGCGCGGAGGTCTCCGGCGGCGCCTCGGTGGTCGGTTCCTCGCTCGTCGGCTCGTCGCTCGGCGTCTCGGACGGCGACTGCGAGACCGACGGCGAACTGCTCGGCTTCTTCACCGCGTTGCCCTGCTTGGTGTCCAGGTCGAACTCGGTGACCTCGTCCATGACGCCGAAGGTGTACGCGGCCCAGATCTCCGCCGGGGGGCCACCGCCGTTGACGCGGTAGTCGACACCGGCCGCCTCGTACATCGGCACCTGCGCGCCGCTCTTCGCGTCCTCGCCGAACAGGCCGACGGAGGTGACCAGTTCGGGGGTGAAGCCGGTGAACCAGGCCGACTTGTTGTTGTCGGACGTACCCGTCTTGCCGGCGACCACCTGGCCGTCGCGCAGCGGGTTCTCCTTCACGGACACCCGGGCCGTACCGTCGTCGACCACTCCGGTGAGCACGGAGGTCACCGTGTCGGCGGCCTCGCGGCTGATGACCTGCTCACCGATCGGGTCGGGGAACTCGACCGCGCGGTCCTTGTGCTCGACCGACTTCACGATCACCGGGGTGACCTTCTTGCCGTGGTTGGCGAGGGTGGCGTAGACGCCGGCCATCTCCAGCGGGCTCGCGCCCATACTGCCCAGGGTCTGCGCGGGCACGGGGGGCATGCCCTCGGTCTCCATGCCGAGTTCACCCGCGGTCTCGACCACCTCGGTCATGCCGACGTCGATGCCCATCTGCGCGAAGACCGAGTTGACGGACTTGTTCATCGCCTCCTGGACGGTGATGTCGTCGTAGTTCTGGTCGTCCTCGTTGGGCGGCGCGAAGCCGACCTTCTTGCCACCGTCCATCACGGGGCGCTCGCTCGTGCCGTCGTAGATCGTGTTCGCCGTGATCGGCACGCCGTCCTGGGTCTCGGCGTCCTGGTCCACGGCCGCGGCGAGGATCACCGGCTTGAAGGTGGAGGCGGCCTGGTAGTCGTCGCGGGTGGCGTTGTTCCGGTAGTGCTTCACGTAGTCCACGCCGCCGTACATCGCCAGGACCGCGCCGGTCTTCGGGTCGACGGAGGCGGCGCCGGCCTGGACGTCGGCGTCGACGTCGCGCTTGTCGGGGTCGAGCTTGCTGGTGAGCTCGGTCTTGACCGCCTCCTCCAGCGCCTTCTGCTTCTTCTTGTCGATGTTCAGCGTGACGGTGTAGCCGCCGAGGTCCAGCATGGCGTCGGCCTGCTTCATGTCCTCGGCGGTGCCCTGGGCGACGAGCTGCTCCTTGACCGCGGTGTTGGCCGCCTCGACGAGGTATCCCGTCTGGCCCTCGAGACCGGGGGCGGCCTTGGGCTCCTCGGGGACCGGGAACTTCATGCCCTGGCGGTCGGCCTTGTCCAGCCAGTCCTGCCCGACCATGTTGTCCAGGACGTAGTTCCAGCGCTCCTGGACGAGCTTCTTGCCGGTGTCACTGGCGATCGCCCAGTCGTACTGGTTCGGCGCCTGGAGCAGCGCGGCGAGGTACGCGCCCTGCTCGACGGTGAGGTCCTCGGCGTCGACGCGGTAGTAGGCCTGCGCGGCGGCCTGGATCCCGTAGGCGCCGCGGCCGTAGTAGCTGGTGTTGATGTAGCCGGCGAGGATGTAGTCCTTGGACTTCTCCCGGTCCAGCTTCAGGGAGATGACCAGTTCCTTCAGCTTGCGGGTGACCGTCTGTTCCTGCGTCAGGTAGTAGTTCTTGACGTACTGCTGGGTGATCGTCGAACCGCCCTGCGCGCCCTTGCCGGAGACCGTGTTGAGCAGACCGCGCGCGGTGCCCTTGAGGTCGACGCCGGAGTCCTTGTAGAAGGACTTGTTCTCGGCGGCGACGAAGGTGCGCTGGACGTCCTTGGGCACCTTGGCGAGGTCGACGATCTCGCGGTTGTAGCCCCGGCGGGCCATGATCGAGCCGTCGCTGTACTCGTAGACGTTGCCCTGCAGCTCGGCGTCGGCGTTCCCCTCGGGGATGTCGATCACCATGTACAGCACGATGAAGGCGCCCATGCCGAGCAGGCAGAGGCCGAAGAACGTGCCGAGGATCTTCTTCCAGGTGAAGAGGCGGCGTATGCCGCCGCGTCCGGTCGCATCCGACGAACGGCGGCCCTTGGGTGCCGCACGGCGCCCACCGCGCTGTCGTGCGCGTCTTTCTTCCGCTCGTCCCATGCGTCCGTTCCGCTCCGCTTCGTTCGTGTGTGCTCTGCAGCCACACCAGTTCGCCGCTCGGGTCAGCTCAGAAAGCTAACACCGGGAGCTATGACAAAGAGCCGCCGATCCGGCCTTTACGGGCGTGACAATCAGCACCCGCTCCCATGGAACCGACGTACGAACGAGGTCCATGGTTGTCGGGATCAGGTAATCTGATATCACTTAGCTAGACAGGCGCTAGCCGCTCGGCGGCGCCCGGAGAAACGGGGGAACACCCATGTCCACACACGACACGCAGGTCACGGCCGATGTGCCCGAGATGCCGGCCCCGCGCGTGCGGGAGTTCGCGGCGCACAGCATCGGCGGCGGGCTGGCCCTGCTGCTCGGCCTCGTCGGCCTGCTGCTCGGCACCGGACTGATCATCACCGCCACGGCGGTCACCGGGACCGGCGCCAAGGCCGCACTGATCATCGGCGGCGTCCTGGTCGCCATAGCCGCGTTCCTCGCGATGTGCGGGCTGAACATGGTGGCGCCCGGCGAGGCGCGGGTGGTGCAGCTCTTCGGCCGCTACCGGGGCACGATCCGCCAGGACGGACTGCGCTGGGTGAACCCCCTCACCTCGCGCCGGAAGATATCGACGCGGGTACGCAACCACGAGACCGCCGTCCTGAAGGTGAACGACGCCTACGGCAACCCGATCGAACTGGCCGCGGTCGTGGTGTGGCGGGTCGAGGACACCGCCCAGGCCACCTTCGAGGTGGACGACTACGTCGAGTTCGTCTCCACCCAGACCGAGGCGGCCGTGCGGCACATCGCCATCGAGTACCCCTACGACGCCCACGACGAGGACGGCCTCTCGCTGCGCGGCAACGCCGAGGAGATCACCGAGAAGCTCGCCGTCGAACTGCACGCGCGCGTGGAGGCGGCCGGGGTGCAGATCATCGAGTCCCGGTTCACCCACCTCGCGTACGCTCCCGAGATCGCCTCGGCGATGCTCCAGCGGCAGCAGGCGGGCGCCGTCGTGGCGGCGCGGCAGCAGATCGTGGAGGGCGCCGTGGGTATGGTCGAGTCGGCGCTCGCCCGGATCGCCGAGCAGGACATCGTGGAGCTGGACCCCGAACGGAAGGCGGCGATGGTGTCCAACCTGATGGTGGTGCTGTGCGGTGACCGCTCCGCGCAGCCGGTCCTCAACACCGGGACGCTCTACCAGTGACGACTCCGTCCGGGGGCCCGGCCCCCCAGGGCCGGCCGCAGCGCAAGCAGGTGCTGCTGCGGCTGGACCCGTCGGTGTACGAGGCGCTGGCGCGTTGGGCGAACGACGAGCTGCGTTCGGCCAACGCGCAGATCGAGTTCCTGTTGCGGCGCGCTCTCGCGGAGGCGGGGCGGTTGCCCGGTGAGGCGGGGCCGCTGCCTCGTCGTGGTCGGCCGCCCGGGGGCTCCGCCCCCAGACCCCCGTCGGCCTGAACGGCCCCGTCCTCGACCGCCGGACGGGCCGACCGGTAGCAGAACCGTGACAATCGGCCCCCACCTGCGCCTCCGTACGCCCCGGCACCAGCTACACACTCCGCGTATACACACCACGTATACACCGTGTGTAGAGTGCTCCGCATGTCCATCGGTCACACCCTCCTGGGGCTCCTGGAGTCCGGTCCGCGTCACGGTTACGACCTGAAGCGGGCCTTCGACGAGAAGTTCGGTCACGACCGGCCGCTGCACTACGGCCAGGTCTACTCGACGATGTCCCGGCTGCTGAAGAACGGGCTCGTCGAAGTCGACGGCATCGAGGCCGGCGGCGGCCCCGAGCGGAAGCGGTACGCGATCACCGAGGCCGGCATCACCGATGTCGAGCGCTGGCTCGCCACGCCGGAGAAACCGGAGCCGTACCTCCAGTCGACGCTCTACACCAAGGTCGTCCTCGCCCTGCTCACCAGCCGGAACGCCGCCGACATCCTCGACACCCAGCGCTCGGAGCATCTGCGCGGCATGCGGATCCTCACCGACCGCAAGCGCAAGGGCGATCTCGCCGACCAGCTCATCTGCGACCACGCCCTGTTCCACCTCGAGGCCGATCTGCGCTGGCTGGAGCTGACCGCGGCGCGTCTCGACAAGCTCCGTGCGGCGGTGACCCGATGACCACGTCCGTTCCCCCCGGCTCCCTGCTCACCGCCCAGGACCTGCGCAAGGTCTACGGCCCCACCACCGCGCTCGACGGTGCCGCCTTCTCCATCCACCCCGGCGAGGTCGTCGCCGTGATGGGACCCTCCGGGTCGGGCAAGTCGACGCTGCTGCACTGCCTCGCCGGCATCGTCACCCCCGACTCCGGGTCGATCACGTACGACGGCCGTGAGCTGACCGCCATGAGCGACGCCGAGCGCAGTGCGCTCAGGCGCTCGGAGTTCGGCTTCGTCTTCCAGTTCGGGCAGCTCGTCCCGGAGCTCACCTGCGTGGAGAACGTCGCCCTGCCGCTGCGGCTGAACGGCACGCCCCGCAAGGAGGCCGAGCGGGCCGCGCTGACCTGGATGGAACGCCTCGAGGTGGACGACGTCCGCAAGAAGCGGCCCGGCGAGGTGTCCGGCGGTCAGGGGCAGCGGGTCGCCGTGGCACGGTCGCTGGTCACCGGCCCCCGGGTGCTGTTCGCCGACGAGCCGACCGGCGCGCTGGACTCCCTCAACGGCGAGCGGGTGATGGAGCTGCTCACCGACGCCGCCCGGTCCACCAACGCCGCCGTCGTCCTCGTCACGCACGAGGCGCGGGTGGCCGCGTACTCCGACCGCGAGGTCGTCGTCCGCGACGGGAAGTCCCGGGACATGGAGCGCGTCGTATGAGTGCCGCCAGACAGTGGGCCCGCGATCTGGCCATGGGAACCCGGTTCGCCTTCGCCGGCGGACGCGAGGGGTGGATCCGGGCGCTGCTCACCGCCGTCGGCGTCGGGCTGGGGGTGGCGCTGCTGCTGCTCACCACCGCCCTGCCCGGCGCGCTGGCGGAGCGGCACCGGCGGGAGGAGGCGCGGCTCAACTACACCTTCGGTGAGCAGATCGAGCGCGCCGAGGACACCCTGGTGACCGCGGACACCGACACGCGGTTCGGCGACCGCGACATCCGCGGCCGGCTGCTGGAGCCGGAGGGCGACAAGGCCCCGCTGCCACCAGGGCTGCGGAAGTTCCCGGCGCCGGGCGACATGGTGGTCTCCCCCGCGCTGAAGGAGTTCCTCGACTCGGACGACGGCGGGCTGCTGCGGGAGCGGCTGCCGTACGACATCGTGGGGACGATCGGCGAGCAGGGGCTGATCGGCTCCCAGGAGCTCGCCTACTACGCGGGCGCCGAGGGCCTCGCGGGGCGGGCCGGCGACGGGCTGGTGGGGCGTATCGACTCCTTCGGGGACCCCAACCCGGTGGAGGAGGAGATGGACCCGGTCCTCATGCTGCTGGTCCTGGTCGTCTTCGTGGTGCTGCTGATGCCGGTCGCCGTGTTCATCGCCGCGGCCGTACGGTTCGGCGGCGAGCGGCGCGACCGCAGGCTGGCCGCGCTGCGGCTGGTCGGCTCCGACGGCGGCATGACCCGGCGGATCGCCGCGGGCGAGGCGCTCGCCGGGGCGCTGCTCGGGCTGGTGTTCGGCGCCGGGTTCTTCCTGGCGGGGCGCGAGTTCGCGGCGTCCGTCGAGGTGTTCCGCATCAGTGTCTTCCCGAGCTATCTGAACCCCTCCCCGCTGCTGGCGCTGCTGGTCGCGGTGGCGGTTCCGGGGGCCGCGGTGCTGGTGACGCTGCTGGCGCTGCGCGGGGTGGTCATCGAACCGCTGGGCGTGGTGCGCACGGCGCGGCCCGCCCGCCGCCGGCTGTGGTGGCGGCTGCTGCTGCCGCTGGCCGGGATCGGCATGCTGCTGCCCATGCTCGGCCAGGGCCGGGAGAACGGGGAGTTCAACCAGTACCTGGTCACCGGCGGTGTCATCTGTCTGCTCGTCGGGGTCACCGCGCTGCTCCCGTGGATCGTGGAGACGGTCGTCGCCCGGCTCGGCTCGGGCAGCGTCTCCTGGCAACTGGCGGTGCGCCGACTCCAGTTGAGCAGCGGTGCGGCGGCCCGCATGGTCAACGGCATCGCGGTGGCCGTGGCCGGCGCGATCGCGCTGCAGATGCTGTTCGCCGGGGTGGAGGGCGACTACACCAAGGAGACCGGCTATGACATGTCACTGGCGCAGATGCAGGTACGGGTGCCGGAGGGCTCCGAACTCGCCGCGGCCACCAAGAAGTTCGAGGAGACCAAGGGCGTCCGCAAGGTCTACCCGCTGTCCGAGGGGTACTTCGGCGACCGGCCCTGGAACAAGGATCCGCAGCGCACCGCCCAGTTGACCATCGGTGACTGCGCGACCCTGCGCGAGGTGGCGAAGCTTCCCTCGTGCGCGGACGGCGACGTGTTCGCGGTCCGGGGCGGCGAGTACGACACCGACACCCCGTCGCTGAGCAGGCCGGGCCAGAAGCTGTACCTGGAGAAGTCCGTCGGCACCGGCGGCAGCGAGGACGCCGTCTGGACCCTCCCCGAGGGGCTGAAGCGGGCCGACTCCATCGAGGACCCGACCGGGACCAGGCGCGGCGGCTTCCTCATGACCCCGGCCGCGGTGCCCGCGGACATGGCGGACGCGGTCACCGGCCAGCTGTACCTGTCGGTCGACGACTCGGTGCCGTACGCCGACGAGTACATACGCAACACGGCGGCCGCGGTCGACCCGCTGGCCCATCCGATGGTGTGGAACTCCGTCGAGCGTTCCGACCGCTACGAGTCCATCCGTACGGGCCTGTTCGTCGGCGCCGCCGCCGTACTGGCGCTGATCGGGGCGAGTCTGCTGGTCTCCCAGCTGGAGCAGCTGCGGGAACGCCGCAAGCTGCTGTCGGCCCTGATCGCCTTCGGCACCCGGCGCCGCACGCTGAGCCTGTCGGTGCTGTGGCAGACGTCGATCCCGATCGGCCTGGGGCTGCTGCTGGCCTCGGTGGTGGGCATCGCCCTGGGCACGGTGCTGCTGAAGATGACCTCGACACCGGTCGGCGTGGACTGGCCGAGCGTGCTGCGGATGACCGGCATGGGCGCGGGCGTGGTCCTCGTGGTGACGCTGCTGAGCCTGCCCCCGCTGCTGCGCATGATGCGCCCGGACGGCCTGCGGACGGAGTGAGCGGTACGGACCGCGAGGGCGCTCAGCTCCCCACTATCCGTACCGGAAGGTCCCGCATCGCCGCTCGCAGGGACGCCGCCAGTTCCTTGTGCTCCGCCGCCCTCGCCGTGCCCGTGCGCATGGCGAGGGCGATGCGGCGGGAGGGGGCGGGGTCGGTGAAGCCTGCGGTGAGCAGCCGGTTGGAGCGGGCGGTCTCGACCTGGACGGCGGTGCGCGGCAGCAGGGTCACCCCGAGGCCGCCCGCGACCAGCTGGACGAGTGTGGCCAGTCCGGCCGCCGTCGTCGTGGCCGGGACGTCGGCCCGCCCGGCCTCCCGGCAGATGTCCAGGGCCTGGTCACGCAGGCAGTGGCCCTCGTCGAGCAGCAGCAGGTTCAGCTCGCGCAGCACCGAGCGGGGGATGCCCTCCCGGCCGCCGAGCCGGTGGCCGAGCGGGGTGACCAGCACGAAGTCCTCGTCGAAGAGGGGGATCTCGGTCACGCCGGGGACACCGAGGGGCACGGCGAGCAGCAGCAGGTCGAGCCGGCCGGCGGCCAGTCCGTCCAGCAGGTTCGCGGTCTGCTCCTCGTGCACCTGGAGGTCGAGGAGCGGATAGCGTCCGCGGACCAGCCGGAGGATCGTCGGCAGCAGATAGGGCGCGACGGTCGGGATGACGCCGAGCCGCAGCACCCCGGTGAACGGCGCCCGCAACGCGTCCGCCTCCTCCATCAGCGCGTCGACTTCCCCGAGTACGGCCTTGGCGCGGGCGGCGAGCCGCTCACCGGCCGGTGAGAGCAGCACCTTGCGCGTCGTACGCTCCACGAGGGTGACACCGAGCGTCTCCTCCAGCGTCGACACGGCGCCCGACAGCGCCGGCTGGCTCATCCCGATCGCCGCGGCGGCGTCCCGGAAGTGCAGATGCTCGGCCACCGCGGCGAACGCGCGGAGCTGAGCGAAACTGGGCTGCCTGCGCCTCTTGCCCACGGTCACTGATAGCTACCTCCGATCAACACGACCGAGTGTAGCTATTTCACTAATCAATGCACGTTGTGCCAACATCAACAGGGTCCAACCCATGGGAAATGCCCGCAATCCGGGTGTTTCCCCGCTGCAAGGAGAGCCTGTGCTCACTGTCGGTGACAAGTTCCCCGATTTCGAACTGACCGCCTGCGTCTCGCTGGAGAAGGGCAAGGAGTTCGAGACGATCGACCACAAGACCTACGAGGGCAAGTGGAAGATCGTGTTCGCCTGGCCCAAGGACTTCACCTTCGTGTGCCCGACCGAGATCGCCGCCTTCGGCAAGCTGAACGACGAGTTCGCCGACCGTGACGCCCAGGTCCTCGGCTTCTCCGGCGACTCCGAGTTCGTCCACCACGCCTGGCGCAAGGACCACGACGACCTGCGCGACCTGCCGTTCCCGATGATGGCGGACTCCAAGCACGAGCTGATGCGCGACCTCGGCATCGAGGGCGAGGACGGCTTCGCCAAGCGCGCCGTGTTCATCGTGGACCAGAACAACGAGATCCAGTTCTCCATGGTGACCGCCGGCTCCGTCGGCCGTAACCCCAAGGAGGTCCTGCGGGTCCTGGACGCCCTGCAGACCGACGAGCTCTGCCCGTGCAACTGGTCCAAGGGCGACGAGACCCTCGACCCGGTCGCGCTGCTGTCCGGGGAGTGAGCTGACATGTCCCTCGACTCCCTGAAGTCCCGCATACCGGACTACGCCAAGGACCTGAAGCTCAACCTGGGTTCGGTCATCGGCAACTCGGACCTGCCGGCCCAGCAGCTGTGGGGCACGGTGCTGTCGACGGCGATCGCCTCGCGCTCGGCCATCGTGCTGCGCGAGCTGGAGCCGGAGGCGAAGGCGAACCTGTCGCCGGAGGCGTACACGGCCGCGAAGGCCGCCGCCGCGGTGATGGCGATGAACAACGTCTTCTACCGCACCCGTCACCTGCTGTCGGACCACGAGTACGGCAACCTGCGCGCCGGTCTGCGGATGAACGTCATCGGCAACCCGGGTGTCGACAAGGTCGACTTCGAGTTCTGGTCCTTCGCGGTCTCCGCGATCAACGGCTGCGGCATGTGCCTCGACTCCCACGAGCAGGTGCTGCGCAAGGCCGGTGTGGAGCGTGAGGTCGTCCAGGAGGCGTTCAAGATCGCCGCGGTGATCCAGGCGGTCGCCGCGACGCTGGACGCGGAGGCGGCCCTCGCGGAGTGACTCCGCCCCGCCACACCCCTCGGGCCCGCCCACCCCACCCGGTGGCCGGGCCCGACCCGTACACCCCACGCACTCGGCGCCCCGCACCCGCCGGGTGCCACGGCGCACACCCCGCCCGCTCACCGCGGGCAGCCGCGCCGCACACCTCCGTTGCTGCGGGCAGCCGCACCGCACCCACCCGCCCTCCGCGGGCAGGCGTGCCGCAGGGCGGCACGGGTGGGCGCGACGGCACCCCGTCGGCACCGGGCTGCGCCACTCCCCCCGGCCCGCACCAACACCGCTCACCGGCGCTCGCCGGGTGCCTCCCCCACTCTCGGCTCCGCTCGAGCGGGGGACCCCCATCGCCCACCCGTGCCGCCCTGGGGGTACCTCCCAGGCCCTTGAGGCACTGGGGGAGGCACGACTGCCCGCAGCTACGGGGATACGGCGGTGCAACCGCCCGCAGCTACAGGGGGTGGGCGGTGCAACCGCCGCGGATGCACGGCGCCGCCCGCGCCTACTCCTCGCCGGCCTCCCCCGGCCGCTCCTCCGCGTCCGGTGTCGGAGGCCGGGCCTCCGACACCGCCGGCAGCGGGGCGTCCGGTTCGGACATCGCCGTGGCCCCCCGCGGCCGGGGAGCCTGGACCACGGCCGTCTCGTGCGTGTACGCACGCAGATAGCCGACGACGGTGTTGGTGACCGCGACCAGCGGCACAGCCACCACCGCTCCCCCGATACCGGCCACCATCCCGCCCGAGGCGACCGCCAGCACCACCGCGAGCGGATGGACCCGGACCGCGCGCCCCAGGATGAACGGCTGGAGGATGTGCCCCTCGATCTGCTGCACCGCCAGCACCACCACCAGCACCATGACGCCCGTGAACACGCCCTGCGTGACGAGCCCGACGACCACCGCCAGCGCCCCCGACACCACCGCACCCACGAGCGGGATGAACGAGAACAGGAAGATGAACACGGCGAGCGGCACCGCCATCGGCACATCGAGGAAGTAGATGCCGAGACCGATGAAGATCGCGTCGATCAGGGCCACTATCACCGTGCCGCGCACATACGCCGTCAGCGTCCGCCACGCCACAGGACCCGCCCCGGCGACACCCGGACGGGCCGCGGCCGGAACGAGCTTCAGCGACCACTGCCAGATCCGCTTGCCGTCGTAGAGCAGGAACAGCGTCGAGAAGACCGCCAGCAGGATGCCGGTGAGCGCCTCGACCACGACGGTCACGCCCTCCAGGCCCGCCGAGGTGATCTGCTCGGTGTTGGCGCCGACCGCCTCCCGGAGGTTCTTCGCGATCTCGTTGATCTGCTTGTCGGTGACGTGGAAGGGACTGTTCAGCAGCCAGTTGCGCAGCTCGTCGATGCCGTCCTGGATCTGGTCGGAGAGGTGGTCGATGTTCTCCATGACCTGCCAGGTCACGAACCAGCCTATGAGGCCGATCACGACGAACCCGAACAGCGCCGTCAGCGCGGTGGCCGGCCCGCGCGGCACGCCGAGCCGCTTCAGCCTCGCCACCGTCGGCTGCAGCAGCGCGGTGATCAGCAGCGAGGCCACGAACGCCAGCACCACGAGCTGTACGGCGCTGATGATCCGCATGAGCACCCAGACCGTGCCGGCCAGCACCAGCAGCCGCCAGCCGGCCTCGGCCGCGACCCGTACCCCCCAGGGCACGGCCTGCGCCGGGTCGGGGCGGGCCGGGACGGCGGCGGCCGTGAACTCGAGCGGCGGATCGGGGTCGGGGTGCGGGGTCTTCACCCGTACCGGATCGGAGCCGGGGTCGGCGTCCGTCGGACGGTCCCGCTCCACCTCGGCGCGGCGCTCCTCCAACCGCTTGCTGACCTCGGTCAGCCCGGCTCCGACCCGGCCGAGCCATCCTGGCACTCGCGACATGATCCGCCCTCTTCCCCCGTTTCTCCCCACCACTCCCCCCTGGAGTCGTCGGTCAGACCGTACATGGCGAAAGCCCCGCACCGTAGGACGGTGCGGGGCTGTGCCTTGGTTGAGCGGGGCCGGGGCGACGCGCTCCCGGTGCTTCTAGTAGTAGTGGTTGGCCTGCCAGAACGTCCAGGCCTCGCACGGGCTGCCGTAGCGGTCGTTCATGTAGCCCAGACCCCACTTGATCTGGGTGGCCGGGTTGGTCGCCCAGTCGGCTCCGGCGGAGGACATCTTGGAACCCGGGAGCGCCTGCATCAGACCGTAGGCGTCGGAAGTGGGGTTGTCGGCCATGTAGTTCCAGCTGGACTCGTGGTCCACGATGGTGCTGAAGCACTGGAACTGGTCCGCCGGGACGATCTGCCGGGCCATCGCCTGCACTTCGGCGATCGTGTAGGAGGACTGGACCGGGAAGCTGGACGCGTCACGGGTCGCGGAACGGCTGGCGGCGGCCTTGGCCTCCGCGCGGTCCTTGGCGGCCTGCTTCGCCTTGTCGTCCGCTTCCTTCTTCTTCGCGACCGCCGTCTGGGCGGCGGCCTTGCGGGCGGCCTCCTCGGCGTCCTTCTTGGCGCTCGCGTCCGCGGCGATGGCCATCGTTTCGGCCTGCTGCGTCAGGGACGCGGTCTGTACCTGGGCCTGCTGGCCCGCGGGGATGTCCGCGAGCAGCGTGGTGCCGCTTGCCGTCGCTTCGGCGTCGTTGTTCTGAGCAGTGCTGCCCGAGGCAACGCCGACGACACTTCCGACAGCGGTGACCGCCGTGGCCGAGGCCACTGCGAATCCCCGGACCGAGATCCGGCTCACACGGTTTCCTTCCAGCATCGCCCGCTTCGGTGACCCTCGCGGACGCAATCGTGCCCTTGGCGCTGGCCTCCCCAACTACGGGTCACGGGAGGCACGGGCCCGGTGGGCAACTCCTGCGAGAGGAGCGCCGCGTGGTGCTCGGGCGGCATACGACGACGCTATGGAGTTAAACCTGTGGTGCCGTACCGCTGGGGGTACAGGTGTGTCGTATGCGGGGCCTGACAGGAGTGAGACTCTGCCGTAACCCGACGCCGCAAGGCAATTCTCCGTTGCGTGTGAAAGCTCACATCCCGTTCGGCCCCAGGGAATCCCGGAAAGCCGCACACACGCCGACGCCGCCCGGCTAGGCTCTACGCCTTTCCGGACGGCGCCAACCGATCGGCAACCGGCCCTTGTGGGATGCCGCGGGTCAGATCTGCCCGTCTTCGAGCATTTCGGTCACGAGCGCGGCGATCCGGGACCTCTCGGACCGCGTCAGGGTGACGTGCGCGAACAGCGGATGCCCCTTCAGCTTCTCGACGACGGCGACCACACCGTCGTACCGACCGACCCTCAGATTGTCCCGCTGGGCGACATCATGGGTCAGGACGACCCGCGAATTGGCCCCGATACGGGACAGAACGGTCAGCAGGACGTTCCGCTCCAGCGACTGGGCCTCGTCCACGATCACGAACGCGTCGTGCAGCGAGCGGCCCCGGATGTGGGTGAGCGGCAGGACCTCCAGCATGCCGCGCGCGGTGACCTCCTCGATGACCTCCCGGCTGGTGACCGCCGACAGCGTGTCGAACACCGCCTGCGCCCAGGGGCTCATCTTCTCCGCCTCGGAACCCGGCAGATAGCCGAGCTCCTGCCCGCCCACCGCGTACAGCGGACGGAAGACCATCACCTTCTGGTGCTGACGGCGCTCCAGCACCGCCTCCAGGCCGGCGCACAGGGCCAGCGCCGACTTGCCGGTGCCGGCCCGGCCGCCCATGGAGACGATCCCGACGTCCGGGTCGAGCAGCAGGTCGAGCGCGATCCGCTGCTCGGCGCTGCGGCCCTTGATGCCGAACACCTCCCGGTCGCCGCGCACCAGCCGGACGTCGCCCTCGGGCGTGACCCGCCCCAGTGCCTTGCCGCGCTCCGACTGGATGGTCAGACCGGTGTGCACGGGCAGGTCGGAGACCTCGGGCACGTACACGTGCCCCTCTTCGAAGAGGACGTCCACCTGCTCGCCGGGCAGGGTCAGTTCGGACATTCCGGTCCAGCCGGAGGAGTCCGTGATGGCGAGCTCCGCGCGGTACTCCTCGGCGAGGAGGCCCACGGAGGACGCCTTGATCCTGAGCGGGAGGTCCTTCGACACCACGGTGACGTCGAACCCCTCGGCCTGCAGGTTGCGGGCGACCGCGAGGATGCGGGAGTCGTTGTCCCCCAGGCGGTAGCCGCTGGGCAGCACGCTGGGGTCCGAGTGGTTGAGCTCGACCCGCACGGTCCCGCCGAGGTCCCCGGTCGGGATGGGGGCGTCGAGACGGCCGTACCGCACCCGGTAGTCGTCCAGCAGGCGCAGCGCCTGCCGGGCGAAATAGCCGAGTTCGGGATGGTTCCGCTTGGCCTCCAACTCGGTCACCACGACGACGGGGAGCACGACCTCGTGCTCGTCGAAGCGGCTCAGGGCGCCTGGATCGGCCAGCAGGACGCTGGTGTCGAGAACATAGGTGCGCCGGTCGGGCTTGTGGCGCTTTGCGCTGGTCACCACGGAAGGACGTACCCCCTCGGATGAGGTCGGGGAGCGACGAGGCGGGACTGGACCGGTCGACGGCCCTCATGCACAGCGGGCCGGAAACCGGCCCTCCGCCGCTTCTTCCGTGCCGTGACCGCACGGTCGGGCTGGTGCAAAGGGCCTCCCGGGCGGACGGCTTCTGCGCCGCCCGCTGAGATCCGACACCCGTGGTTCGGGTGTCGACCTGTCTGGCTTATGCCCTCGAACGAGCGCCGCCATGCCACGGCATATGACGGCGCGCCGGTGAACTCCGTGTGACCTGCGGAGGATGTGCGGGGGGTTCAGCCGCCGTAGCGCCGGTGGCGGGCGGCGTAGTCGCGCATCGCGCGCAGGAAGTCGACCTTGCGGAAGGCCGGCCAGAACACGTCGCAGAAGTAGTACTCCGAATGAGCGGTCTGCCAGAGCATGAATCCGGACAGCCGCTGCTCACCGCTGGTGCGGATGACGAGGTCCGGGTCGGGCTGGGCGCGGGTGTAGAGGTGACGCCCGATCATGTCGATGTCGACGGCCTCGGCGAGCTCGTCCATCGACGTGCCCTGCTCCTGGGCGTCCAGCAGCATGGACCGCACCGCGTCGGCGATCTCCTGGCGGCCGCCGTACCCGATGGCGACGTTCACCACTATCCCGTCGACGTCCGCGGTGGCCTGCTCGGCCTCCTTCAGGGTGGTCTGCATCCCGGACGGCAGCAGGTCGCGCGTGCCGACGTGATGGACCCGCCAGCGTCCGTCGGCGGCGAGGGTGCGCACCACGTCCTCGATGATGCCGAGGAGCGGGACGAGCTCCTCCTTCGGCCGGTCGAAGTTGTCCGTCGACAGCAGCCAGAGGGTGACGACCTCGACGTCCGTCTCGCTGCACCAGCCGAGGAACTCCCCGATCTTGTCCGCGCCGGCCCGGTGACCGTGGACGGTGCTGGAACCCGCGGCCTTCGCCCAGCGGCGGTTGCCGTCCATGATGACGCCGATGTGCTTGGGCACCTGAGCGGTGTCCAGGTGACCTTCCACCCGGCGTGCGTACAGCCTGACCAGCAGGCCCCGCAGCTTGTCGCGCAGGTTCACGTGATCGTCAGCCCCTCCGTACGGATCGGACAGGCGCGGCGCTCCCCGCCGCGTGGCGCGGCAAGCGGCCCGGTCTCGGCCGCGGGCGCCCCCTGTCCGTATGGCGGTCCCCGAAGGCGAAGCGTACCCCTGCCGGGGCGGGGGTCCCCAAAGCCCGGGGTGATCGCGCTTTCCGGGGTGGTCGCGTTTGCCCGCCGTCCCGGACCACCGGCCGGACCGCCCTCCCGTCGGGCGCTCGCCCCGCTCTTCCCGAAGGCAAGAAAAAACGGGCCGGTCCGTGGGGGGGGAGACGGACCGGCCCGAGGGGGGGTTTCCACCATAACCCTTCGTAAGTGATGCTGCGTACATCGGCGCGCCACAACTACTCTCCGAAACCGCCCGACAACGCCCAGACGGCCCCGGAAGGCACCGTTCAGGACCTCAAGGTGGCTGAAAAGCGGCGAAATCGCGCGAAAATCGAGTGCTGAGGGGACTCTGTGCCGGATGTGACACCACCCGCCGAAAGGATGACCACACTTCCGGTCATCCCTCCGACGGGTGACCCGGGCACGGACACCGGATTGACCCGAGGAGGCCGGATCGGACACCGCGCAGCCCCCTCCGCCGCGCGGTACCGCCACCCCGCGCAGCTTTGCCGACGCGAATCATCTTGGTCCGAACCTATGTGATCCCCTGCTCCGCGGACCGGCCGCACCCCATGACGATGGGGAAACTCACGGACGCGAGGTGCGGCCGGCTCCGCCCTTGCGGGCGTGGAAGAGATGCCGGGTGCTGTGGGCCACGAAGGCCCCCTCGCTCCCGATCCGCTCGTGCAGGGCGCGCAGCCGCGGCAGATACGCCTCGACGGTGAACCCGGGAACCATCCAGATCACTTTCCGCAGGAAATGAACGACGGCGGCGATGTCGAGGAACTCCACGCGCAGCCGTTCGGCCCGCAGCTCGACGATCTCCAGCCCGGCGGCCTCGGCCGCACGCCGCTCACGGTCCGGATGCCGCGCGTCGCGCCGCTCGCCCGGCTGCGCCCCGAGGAAGTACTCGACGAGCTCGTGGACGCTGCCGGGCCCGACGTGCTGGGCGAAGTAGACGCCGCCGGGCTCGAGCACCCGCGTGATCTCCTCCCAGCGTGCCTCGACGGGATGCCGGCTGACGACGAGGTCGAAGGCCCCGTCCGCGAAGGGCAGCGGCGCGTCCTCGGGCGAGGCGACGACGGCGACACCGCGCGGCCGGAGCAGGGCGGTGGCCTTGGCCAGGTTGGGCGGCCAGCCCTCGGTGGCGACGGCGAGCCGGGGCCGCCGAGGGGCGTTGGCGAGGGCGAAGTCCAGGACCTCCCCTCCCCCGGTCTGGATGTCGAGCACGGCCGTGGCCCTGCCCAGCCACCCGGCCATCGTCCCGGCATACCCCCACGAGGGCCGGGCCTCGCTGGCCCGCCCCGCGAACCAGGTGAAGTCCCACCCCTCGGTGGGCACGGAGGCGCCTTCCGCGATCAGGTCGTCGAAGGTACGGCGGGCTGCCTTGTCCGTCATGCACCGATCATGCACGGAGGGACCATCACCTGTCCTCCGACTTCACGGCACCAACGGCCGCACCTCCTCCGCCACGAACCGCACGAAGCCCTCCGGGTCCGGCTCGTCACTGGTCGGCTGGAGAATGACCGAGTCGGCCCCGGCCTCCGCGAGCCGCTGTACGGCCTTGGCTACGGCCCCCGCATCCCCGGCGACCCCGACTTCCGCCTCCCCGTCCACCCCCTCGGCGACCAGATCGGCCCGCACCCGCTCACCGGCCCCGGCCCCCGTGGCGGCGAGCAGGTAGACGACAACCTTGTGGGGCTCGTGGACACGCCCCGCCGCGGCCCGCCCCTCGTCGATGAGCCGGCGCGCCTGCCGCACCCCCTCGGGTGAGGTGTCGGCGGTGAGGATGGTCCCGTCGGCGGCCTCCCCGGTGAGCCGCACGGTACGGGGCCCGGTGGCACCGGCGAGCACCTCCACCGGTCCCTGCGGCGGCCAGTCGAGGGCGACGTCGTCGAGCCTGACGTACCGCCCCTCGGTGGTGACCCTCTCCCCTCCCAACAGCGCCCGCAGCGCGACGAGATGCTCCCGCAGCAGGGTGAGCGGCGACTCGGCCCGCGCCCCGACCTGCCCCATCCAGTCCTGCACCCCGTGCCCGACGCCGAGGATCGCGCGCCCCGGGAACATCCGGTGCAGACCGGCGGCCTCCATGGCCGTCATCGCGACGTTCCGCAGCGGCACCGGCAGCAGCCCGACCCCCACCCGCACCCGCTCGGTCCACGCCAGCGCGGCAGCGGCGGTCGAAATCCCACCCTCCCGAAAACAGTCCTCCCACAACCAGAGCTCCTCGAGCCCGACCTCATCGGCGAGCTCGGCGACGGAACGGAGCCGTTCGGGGGCGAGCTGGGGACGGAAGACTGCGCCAAGTGTGATCATGGGTGGGTCCTACACCTGGGACGGGCTCTTGAAACTGACACTCCCGGCGATCAGCCGCAGAATCGCCCGGTACTCGTTCCGTCGCGCCGGGGCAGTCGTGGTGAGCGTCAGCACGGCCAGGCGTCTGCAGTCCGGGGGGGCAGATGAGCGTGCAGCTGAAGCAGCGGTGACTGCGGCAGCCCGCTGCCGGCACCCGGCACCCGGCACCCGGCACCCGGCACGGGATTGAACCCCAGATGCGGATAATCCGGGTCGGGGATACGCGGCGCCGACTTGAGTCCCTGGGGCAGACCGAGGTCGGCCCGGGACCGCGGATCAAGGGCGGCGCCGGACCGGCCGGTCTCCGGAGCCGGAGTCACTTCCCTCCGCCCCCGCCCTTACCTTCCCGGGCCTGCCTGAGCGCCTCCTCCAGGGCCTTGTCGACCTCGAGGTAGCTGTCCCGGCTCTTGCCGATGATCTCGGCCAGGTCCTCGGTCTGCTTGCCGATCTCCTCGGCCCCGTACTTCCAGTCCTCCTGGAAGTCCTCACAGGCGCTGTCGAGATCATCGGTACCCAGCCCGGTGACGGTCGCGTCTGCGAGAGCCTTGCGCACACCCCTCAGCGAACTCGACGACTTGTGCAACGACTTCATGAACCGCCCGAGCTCACCCCCGTCGACCGCCAATCGGTCCGCCATACGCCCGTCCCCTCCACCCGCGTCAACACCACCGATGGAATGAACGACACGATCCACAATCCGTGACGACCTGGAGCCGGCGGACGTGCTCTGTCGGGTACGGCGCGCGTCCGGAGTCGTACTGGCGTACCAGGAGAGGATCAGCTCATACGGTTGAGCTCAGGGCTGGCACTTGTCGCTCCCACTCTGGGACATCAGCTTCGTAATGACCCAGACGCCATTTTCGTTCTTGCGCAACTGAGTGGCGTAAAGGACGTAACTGTTCTTGGTAACGGGCGTCTTCTTGACCTTGTCGTCCTTCAGGTACTTCACGAACGCCTTGCCCTGGTCCTCGCAGTAGCTGAAGGACGCAGTGCCGTCTGTATCGACGTCGACCTCAGGAAGGTAGAAGCGGTAGGTCCCCGTAAGGCCTGCCTTGTGATCAACATAGTTCTGAATGAACTCTTCCGTCCTGGCCGCCGCTTCGCCCTCGTAGTAGTAGAGGTATGCCTTGTCCAGTGCGTCCTGGTTGACGATCGCCAGGTCAACGGCCTTGATGGACTGCTCCCCGTCCGCCAGGACCGCGTCCTTCTCCTCGTCCCCCGTCTTCGGCCAGTCGAAGGTGTAGGAGAGATCGGACGGCAACTCGATCCTCGGGCGGTCTGCCGAGGCGGAGACCGCGCCGCTCGGGGATGCCGGCTTCTCTGTGTCCGTGTGCGCGCCCGCGGCCTTCTCATTGTCCTTGGCGGTGCTGCCGTCATCACTTCCGCATGCGGACAGCATCAGGGCCGCGGTGACGGTCAGCGCGAGCGCTGCGAGTGGGCCGGGGCGGCGGTGCGCAGTCGGTTTCCGGTAGGGCGGGGCTTGGTTTGAGCGGACTACGGCCGGCACGCCTTGTCCCCCCGGTTCGACGAGATGTCGGTGGTCTGCCAGACGCCCTCGGCGTTCTTCGCGAGCTTGGTGTTGTAAAGGACGTAAGCGTTCGCCGTTGTCGGCGTTTTGTCGACCTTTCCGGTCTTCTTGTCCTTGATGAATGACTTGCTCTCGTCCGAGCAGTAGGTGACGTACGCCCCGTCGTCCCCGGACAGACGGATCTTGTAATCGAAGTACCGGGTCTCGCCGACCCACGTTTCCTTCTCGTTGATGTACCGGAGCGCATACGTGATCGAGGCACTCAGGGCCGACTCCGTGTTGTAGAAGCCGAGTGCCTTGGTGTCCGTGCTGCCCTCGAAGATCGCCTCGTCGACGGAGTTGACACTCAGCGTGCTGTCCGCGAGAGCCGCGTCCTTCGCCGCGTTGCCTGTCTTCTCGTACTCGAAGACATTCTTCGCGTCGGAAGGGAAGGTGATCTTCGGCCGTCCGTTGGTATCCGACGCACTGGGGCTCGGGGAGGGTGACTCCTCACCGCCCGTGTTCACGGCCTTGTCACTGTCACTGCCACTGTCCTTGGCAGTGTTGTCGCCGTCACCGCTTCCGCAGGCGGACAGTGTCAGGGCCGTGATGGTGGTCAGCACGAGGGTGGTGAGCAGGGTGGTGCGGCGGTGCACAGTCGGCTCCCGGTGAGGTGAGGCTTGGGGTCAGCGGTTGATGGCTTGGATTTCCTGGACCACGACGTCCTGCTCTCCACCGAACGTGCCGTCCGGCAAGTCCTGTTCGCCGGCGACGCCGGTACCCGTCCAGTGGATCTTCCAGGTGACCGTGGCTTCGAGCTGGTACGGGTCGCCGCCCGAGGAGCGCAGGTACTTCACCCCGCACGGAGGCGTCTCGTCCGCCTTGCCCTTGGCATACGGCTCGCCGATGCGTCCGTTCTGGATCTCGCAGACTCCGGAAGCGGGGTAGGTCTCGGCATCCGGCGTGCCCGGGTCTATCTGGACGGACACCGGTTCGGCCGTCGTAGTCGCCTGGATACCCAGCAGCGGGACGGAAGCCGTGACCGACACCGGTTTGAAATCCACCGCGTCCAGCCACGCCCAGGTGGGGAGGTTCACCTTGGTTGTCCCATTCGGAGCGATATCCACTTCCGTCGTGGGAACACGGATCTCCGCATAGGCGAGTTGCGCGAGGACCTCCGTGGTGATCGCCTGCGGGATATCGGCCGGCGGATCGTCGTTCTCGTCCACCCAGAAGGTGGGCTTGTCACAATCCAGCGCGCCTGGATCACCCTCCCGACCGGGCGTGACGTAGGAATCCCACCAGTAGCCTTCGCCGGCCTTGTCCTTGTTGAAGTCCTTGTAGGGGTGGCCCTCGACGTACCGGTCGCGCTGCTCGGCGTCCCACTCATAGCCCGTGGAACCGGCCTCCCAGATCGGCTCCAGGTACTTCTGTAGCTGTTCCGGCGTGTACTTGGGCGCGTAATAGCAGGCGGGCGGGGTCCAGTTGGTGGCGGAGGTTACGGGGCCGGCCTTCGGGCCCGAACCGTTATTGGAGCGGTTGAACACCACGGCTCCCGCCGTTGCCGAAATTTCCCCACCGCTCTGGCTGCCTTCCACCTGGGTCTCGGATCCAGTGCCCTTGCCTCCTGGCACAAAGTCGGCTCGCGCTACCGGGCTGGAGGCCAGCACAGCAATAGCAGCCATGCATGTCGCGCCCGCCCAGATCCTCGTTACGGCTGGCATTGAGCAGCCCCCCTAGTGGAGACGATCTGAGATGTCTGCCAAACGCCTTCGGAGTTCTTGTCGAGCCTGGTGTTGTACAGCACGTAGCTGTTCTTGGTGACCGGGGTCTTGTGCACCTCGTTGGTCTTCTTGTCCTTGCTGAACCCCTTGCTCTCATCCGCGCAGAAGATCAGAGTGGCGGAGGTCTCGCTCTTGAGCGTCACCTTGCGGTCGTAATAGCGGGCTTCACCCGTCAAGGTGGCTCCGGCCTTCTCGAACTGAGCAACCCAGTTCAGCGCGGCTTCCAAAGCCTTGCCCGTGTTGTAGTAGGCGATCGCCTCGCCCTTGGGGTCTGTTTCCGTGATGGCGGCATCGACAGCGCGCATCCGTTCAGCGCTGTCGGACAGGACCGCGTCCTTGACAGGATCCCCCGTCTCAGCACCCTCAAAGGTCAGCTTGAGGTCGGACGGCAGCTCGATCTTCGGGCGGTCTGCCGAGGCAGGGGCCGATTCGCTCGGGGAGGGCGACTTCTCGCCCCCCGTGTCCGCGCCCGCGATCTTGTCGTTGTCCTTTGTCGGGGTGTCGTCGTCGCTTCCGCATGCGGACAGCGTCAGGGCCGCGGTGGCGGTCAGCGCGAGCGCTGCGAGCAGGGTGGGGCGGCGGGTCACAGTCGGCTCCCAGTAGGGCGAGGCTTGGCTTCAGCGAAGTCAAAGCTATCCGGTGCGTAAGTCGAGGCACCAGAGTGAACGGGGTCAACTTGCGGGGTACGCCGGTTCCGTGAGCGGGTGGTCGGTGATCAGGGCCGTGAGGATCAAGGGGGCGTCGCCGTCCGACTGGTTGAGGGAGAGGGCGGCCCAACGGGTGGGTGGCAGCGGGCCCCAGAGCGTCAGGTCGCCGTAGCAGTCCTTGGCGGAGAGGGTGTGGAAGGGTTCGGGGAACCGTTCGTCGGAGCCGCGTCGGAGCAGGGGGGCTCGCATGTTCAGCGTGCGGTGGGGGCCCCAGTGGGCGTCCAGGTGCGAAGTCAGTGCGGCCAGGTGCGACTCCGCCCTCGCCTCCGCCTCGTTCCATTCGCGGCCGTACACACCCGTGAGGGGGGCACTCCGCCAGAGAGGGAAGAGCAGGAAGCCTTCGCCGCGCGTCGATGTCCATTCGCCGGTCGGTGGTTCGCCCTCGTCGGTGGTGGGGCCGTAGGCCGGGAGGGGGGACGACAGGGCGGTCTCGATGGCTGACACGGCGGAGGGCAGGTCGAAGGGGGCGTCCGCGTGGGGCGTCATAGTGCCGGCCTGGTCATGGGGTGGGGCAGCGGGTCCAGCGCGCCCGAGTCCCTGAGGGCCTGGTACGCCTTGACCACGGTCGCCGTGTCTCCGGGGGTGCGATGGTCAGGAGTGCGCCCCCGGTGGGGAGTGTCCTGCTGTCGGGGAGTGAGGCGGCGGGGGCGCGGGCCGCGCGGCCGGCGGACAGGTAGCCCACCCAGCCGACCGACGGCGTCCCGATCCTGAAGCCCGCTTCCTTCTTCAGCGCGGACGTCACCGCCCGGTCGCTCACGTCCCCGTAGTCCGGAACCCATGACTCCGCCACCGCCGCGAGGAGTTCGGCGTCCGGCAGGTCCGACGCCTCGTCGGGGGACACGATCGTGGCCACCAGTGACTGGAGCAGGTACTCCGGGGTCCCGCCCGCGAGTGCGGCGATCTCCACCTTCCAGCCGGGGGCGGTGTTCTCGGCGAGCAGCCGGAGCGAGGTGCCGTTCGCCGCCGACCAGTCGTCGGCCGCCTGGGCCGTGCGCAGGGCGGTGAGCAGGGACGGCTCGTCCGGCTGGAGTACCCCGGCCGGCCCGGAGGCGGGGGCGGTGCGCCATGTTCCCGTCACCTGTGGCAGCAGCCGGGCGAACCGGTCCAGCATCGTGCTCCACCGTGCGGCGAGTTCCTCCGCCGACTCCTGCCGGGGCCCCAGAAGCCCCGCACCACGCGTCGCATGTCCCGTTCCCTCTCTTCCCGTGTCCGGCTTCACACCCTAGGTCGTACGCGGTCCGCCGCCCCGTCAGTCGAAGGCCTCGGGGCGGCGGTCGCCCGCGATCGGTTCGGGCGCCGTGTGGACGACCTCGATGTCCAGGCCCGCGTCCTCGAAGGCGTCGCGGGCCGCGTCGGCGACCTCCTCGTTGGAGAAGTGCCACTCGATGTCCTTGCCCCGTGCCGCCGCGACCTGCCTGCGGGCCTCGGTCAGCAGGCGTTCCCGGCCTGACGGGGTGAGTTCCGTGCGGTCGGCGCCCAGGAGGCTGTCGTAGCCGTTCTTGGCCTCCAGGTAGGTCTGGCGGGAGGAGTCCCAGCCGTCGAACTCGACGTCCGGTACGTCCGGTTCGGTGTGCGGGACGACGTACTCGTGACCGCGCTGCGTGCCGGTGATCTGTTCCTGGTAGCGCAGCCAGGACTCGTTGCGCCAGTTGAGCCGGGGGTTGCGGTCGCGGCCGGCCCAGAAGCCGTCGCCGTACGTGCGGCTGTCGAGGTCGTCGGCCCAGTCCGACGGGTTGTGGCCGCGCGGGTCGCTGGTGGCGTTGCGCTCGGGGTCCGGCCACTGCTTCCTGTTCTCCAGAACCTGCCGGGCGCGTTCCGGTTCCTCGGCGCGTTTGCGTTCCAGATAGGCCTGGCGCTCCGCCGCGCGGGCCTCCTCGGCCTGTTCGCGGGCCTCCTCGTCGCAGCCGCCCTCCGCCAGGACGACGTACGGCGGGGCATGTCCCGCCGCCTTCCCCCGTACCCGGGCGCGCCCCGCACCACCCCCGACCCCGCACCACCCCCGGCCCCGCTCCTCCCCCGTTCGAGGCCATACCGCCCCTCCTCAAGTCCCCCGGTTCGCAAACCTGTTTGGTTCACGGCAGGCCCCGAGGGTAGGGAGGGGCAGGTGGTCGGGGCATGGGCCCGTGGGCCCAAGGCGGCACCCGACCGAGGGCTCGTGACAGGCCCGGGGCGGCCCCCGTCCTCCGTACACCTGGGTCTTTCCGAATCGCGTGAGCATTCCAGCCGTTGTTGTCCTGATGACGCTCGTACGAGCGGTGGAGTGACACTCGCCCGTCCACTGCTCACGCGTTTCCGGGGAGGGGGTGGCCGGCGGGGCTCGCCCTGCGCCCCACGCTTCCGGCCGTCCGCGCCGCCGGGGCTGTCAGACCCTGCCACTAGGGTCCCTGACACAGTCGCCGCCACATGGACGGCCGACCTTGCTGACTGACCACCAGGAGCGTTGCACATCATGGGATTTGACGTCACCTACGCCGACTTCTCCGTCGATCCGACTCGGCTGGCCAACGCCGATGTCAGGTATCAGCGGGCCCGGTTCGCCGGGTCGCACGTGGCGTTGAGTGCGGGCGGGAGTGTGACGCTGGACTTCGAGGTGGAGGACCCGGAGGACGTCCCCCAGGTGACGCTCACCGTCACGGCCCTCGTCTCCAAGCTCGGCTCCGACCTCGGGTACGCGCCGATGGACGTACTGGTCCAGGGTGAGGTGGTGGCCGAGGACCTCACCGTGCCCGGTGGCGGCGATCTCCCGCAGGACAACGTCTTCGCCGTGCCGGGGCGTCTGCTGAAGCCCGGCACGAACACCCTGGAGATACGCTCCTCGGCCAAGGCCGGCAGCATGCTCTGGCTCTACCGGAT
This sequence comes from Streptomyces sp. NPDC051740, assembly GCF_044453165.1. NCBI lineage: Bacteria > Bacillati > Actinomycetota > Actinomycetes > Kitasatosporales > Streptomycetaceae > Streptomyces > Streptomyces sp. NPDC051740. The sequence goes on from NZ_JBITCL010000017.1 coordinate 66,755, forward strand.
CACCCTGGACCCCGTCTGGGAGCGTGGCCGCTCCGAGCGTGCGCGGGTCGCCGAGGCCGCCCGGGACTCGGTCTTCGCCTACCGCACGGAGCTCCGCCCCGCCCACTCCTCCTCCGCCTCCTGGCAGGCGGCCCCGCGGCTGCTCTTCCACATCGACCGGGACGAGCACTCCCTGCCCGCCCAGCTCGGCTGGCGCTGCGAGGACGGCGCCGAGGCCGCCATCGGTTTCCAGTCCGGCATGTCCGACTTCCACGGCGTGTACCGCGCCGCGGACGGTACGGCGTACGAGTACCGGGGGCGGCTCACCGACCGTCGGCCGTTCTCGGACGAGACCCAGAACCTCTCGGCGTCCCCCCTGCACCGCTTCCACACGGAGGAGGGGTGGGGCGGGCACTGGCACACCTCCCACGAACTGCGGCTGCTGGTCGACGACGGCGGGGCGCCCGTCGAGCGTTTCACCTGGCGCGACCAGCGGGGCAACTCCGGTGTGGCCGTGCTGCACACCGCCGCCGCCGAGATCGAGGTGACCGATGTCGAGGCGAGCGACGAGTTCGACGAAGGGGGCGAGGGGGCCGACAACCTCCTCGAGGAGCGGCGGAGCAAGTGGCTGACGTTCGAGGAGACCGCCCACCTCGACTTCACCCTCGCCCGCCCCACCGCCGTCGCCTCGTACTCCCTGGTGTCGGCGAACGACTTCGCCGAGCGCGACCCCCGCGACTGGACCCTCCTCGGCTCCCACGACGGCCGGACGTGGACGCCGCTGGACACGCGCAGCGGTGAGAAGTTCACCGAGCGGTTCCAGACCCGCGAGTTCCACCTCCGCTCCGACGCCCAGGCCTACCGCCACTACCGCCTCGACATCACCCGCAACTCCGGCGGGACCGAGGTCCAGCTCGCCCGGGTCCGGTTCGCGGAAGCGCCCGCCGGGCAGGCCTTCACCGGCTACTACCAGCGCTGGAACGAGGGTCCCATCGGCTATCGCGGCACACCGGTCGCCGCCACGTCCGCCGTCCTTCCCGCCGCTCCCCGCGTCGCCTCGGAGCTCCAGGCCGCCGTCGCGAGCCTGTCCGAGACCGCCCAGACCCTCGCCGCCCTGGCCGCACAACTCCGCAAGCACTGATTTCGAGGGGCCTGCGGAGATACGTTCGGGGCGGACGGTTCGTCGGTCGGTGGTCGAGGGGGTCGGTCGGGATGGCGCGCTGGCGGGACGGGCGGGGGGAGTTGGCCGTCGTACGGGGGGACGGCGAGGGGATGCCGGTGCGCGTCCCCCTGGAGATCGCCACCTCCTACCGGGCCCGTACCAAAGGGCTGCTCGGACGTGACTTCCTCGACGGGGCCCTGCTGCTCTCCCCCGCCAACAGCGTGCACACCTTCCGTATGCGCATGCCCATCGACGTCGCCCACCTCGACCGGCGGCTCCGCGTCATCGCCGTACGCACCATGCCGCCGGGGCGGCTCGGTCTGCCCCGGCTCCGGGCACGGCATGTGCTCGAAGCCGAGGCCGGGGCGATGGAGGGGTGGGGGCTGCGGGTCGGGGCCCGGGTGGAGGTGAACCTTTAGGGCGCCGCCGCCGGACAGAAGGCCCCCTCACCGACAGCGGAGAGGCCCTGCGCACCCTCATCCTGGAGATCAAAGCGGGCAAGGCCGACCACCTGCTCCAGGAGTTGCGGGACGATCGGTGCGGAGACAGGCGTCGAAAGGGGAAGTGGAATCGTGTGGCCACGGGTGAACGGCATGCGGGCGCTGGAACTCGGCACCGTCGGTGAGATGCGGGAGCGGCTCAACGCTCTCGTCCTGGCCGGGAGGAAAACCGCCACCACCGGGCTGCTGGCCGAGTACGTCGAGGAGACGGAGGGCCTGGAGTTCGAGGGTGAGCGCCTGGCGTTGCTCGGGAACGACGGAGGCCACGTCGCCACGATCGAGATCACCGGCGTCGAGCTGACTTCCTTCGGCGGTGTCACGTGGGAACACGCCGCCGCCGAAGGAGAGGGCGACCGCTCGCTGGATGAGTGGCGGACCGGACACAGGCGCTTCTGGGAAGGCATCGGCACCCCGGTGGCCGAGGACACGCCGCTGGTGTGCCTGCGGTTCCGGCTCAGCTCCCCGTGCGCGGGAAGGTGATCTCGACCCTGCGGTTCTTCTTGCGGCCGGCCTCCGTGGAGTTGTCGGCGATCGGGTACTGCTCGCCGTAACCGCGCACCTCGTAGGTGACGTTCGCGTCACTCAGCTCCTGGCCCAGGACGGCCTGTACGGCGTTGGCGCGCCGACGGGACAGGACGTCGCCGTGCGCGGACGAGCCCAGGTTGTCGGTGAAGCCGAAGACGCGGACCTTCGTCGCGTTCTGCGTCTTGATCTCGCCCGCGATCGTGGCGATGCGGACCTTCGCCTCCGCACCGAGTTTCGCGCTGTCCTTGCCGAACAGCACCTCGGCCTGGAGCGCGAACGTCACGTCGGAGTTGGTGTCCTCCCGGCGTTCGTCGCCGCTCTTGTCCTCGACGATCTGCTTGATGTCCAGGACCTTGGGCTCGGTGAGGGTGGCGCCCTCCGGGAGCTTGAGGTCGGGGTCGTTGGGGTCGACTTCGACGGGTGCGGACGCGGACGCCTCGGTTCCCGGTGGAACGCCGGGGCCGTCGTCCGCGTGGGCCGGCGCCGCGCCGTACAGGTGGGTGGTGACCAGGACCGTGGCGGCCGAGAGGACCAGGGCGAGGCGGGGCGGCGCCAGGCGGGTCGGGGTACGTGTCATGGCCGCCCTCACCCGGAGATCTTGATCGTGCCGCTGGAGAACGTCGGCAGCTGGAGGCTCACGTCGATCGTGTCGGCCGGTGGGGCAGGGAACTGCATGAACACAGGGAGGGCCTGACCTGCGTTGAGGGTGGTGAGGCCCGTCGTCGTCAGTGGGCGGCCGTCCGTGTCCCGCAACACGTAATAGCGCTTCTTCCCCTTGGAATCCACGAGCGTCGCCCCGCCCAGCGACTGACCGTGCTTGACGACCTCGGTCTCGTCCCCGCTCGTCTGGGCCGGGATGGCCACTGATTCCGCGCCGTCGTTCTTGAGGTTCCCGCTCACGGTGACGAAGCCGCCGGTGTCCCGTACGGCAGAGGTGATCTGGAGGAGCAGTCCGTCTGTGCCTTTGAGCTCGGCCAGTGGAGTCTCCGCCTGCCCCTCCTGAGCACTCGGCTTCGATCCACCGTCCCTGGAAGCGGATGACGAAGGCTCCGGCTTGTCGTCGTCGCCACCACCGCCGCAGCCCGCCATGCCGAGAGCCAGGCCGGCCACAGCGGTCAACGCGACCATCCCCCTGCGGGCCTTGGCAGTGATCCGAATGCTCATCTCTCTGCTTCCTTCATCACTCGTCGTCGCTTGTCAGTCGGCCAGGTGGACTTCGAACAGGTCCTCGGGCCTGGGGAGGAGTTCGATGGGCCCCTTCGGGTCCAGCTCCCATTCCTCGCCCTCGCAGGTGAGCGGCGGCAGTACGTCTTCTTCGACGCCCTCGGCCGGGAGCTGGAAAGTACAGCGGGGTTCGATCACAGCGGTGGCGGTCGCGTTGGAGCGGCGGTTTTCCGTGCCGGGGACCACTGAGTCTCCAACGGTCCTGTTGGTCTCGACCTCCACCTTGTAGCCGAGGAGGCCCTCCAGGCCGCATCCGATCACGCTGGCGTCGTTCCGCGCGGCAAGCTCGTACGCCCGCCCGCAGGTGGAACCGATGCCGTCGACATTGCCGTCGAAGACGGCCTGCCACTTCGCCGGGTCGAGTAGATCTTGAACCCACCGGTCCGCGAGGGCGTCCCGAGTGTCCTGTGCCGCCGCGAGTGCCGCCGCATCGGCAGCCGTCTGCGCGTCGTTCCGATTCGCCGCGGCCTGGCCGACCGCGAAGTACGCCAACGCGAGAAAGAGCAGGCCCCCCACCACCGTGATGTAGATGGGGAAGGCCTGCCCTGCGTCGCCCGAGCGGCGGAATGATGTCAAGGAGCGACCTTGGCGATCTGCGCGTTGATCTTGGTGAGGATCGTCTGGCCGATGCTCGTGCCGGTGATCGCGAGCACGATCAGCACGACCACCGCGATGATGCCCAGGTACTCGACCGCGGTCTGCCCCTTGTCGGCGTGGCGTCGCTGCATGGCCTCGACCGTCGTGTTCTTCCAGCCGTTGACGCGGACCTTGGTCGCGACGGCGGTCTTCATCATCAGGTCGCTCATGGTGTTCCCCTCCGGCTGACGCAACAGCGGCCCGCTTCACAGAGCCGCTTTCGGCATCCGCAACGTACGGGCGGGAGCGTTGCCCGTCGGAGGGCCCCAGGGCCCAATTCCGGGCCCAGTCGCGGGCCCAGTTCCTCGTCGTCCTTGCCGTCACCTGAGGTCACCCCGCCCCTCGGCCCGAACCCGGTGTCGTGCCGAGCCACTTCGCCGCGGCCTCGGAACGGCTCGTGCTGTGGAGCTTCGCGAAGATGCGGTTGATGTGGTTCTTGACCGTCTTCTCGCTGATGAAGCACGTGGCGGCGATCTGCTGGTTGTTCATGCCGGATGCGATGAGGTCCATGATCTCCGCCTCCCTCGTGCTCAGTTGGTACCTCGGCCTGTCGGGAGCGGCCGGGCGGCCGCCTGTCCACCCAGACGACGATCGTGCCATATCCGGTTGCAGTTGCGAAAGGTTTTCCGCAGAAGTAGGTGAGGGTGGGATGTGGGGCAGACCGGGTCCGTTTGTGGTGCCGTTAGTTGCGCGTGCGGTTCCCAGCCCTTCCGGTAGCGACCTGGGCGGTCGCGGGTCCTGACGTAGTTGCGAGAGCAACGCTCCTGCCGCTGTGGGGGTGAAGTGGGGCCTGCCCTCCCCGATGTCGCGGACCGCCGACACCAGCTGGTCCGCCGTGAACTCGCCGTGGACCAGGTAGCCGCCCGCTCCCCTGCGCAGCGCCTCCTGGACGATCTCCGACTCCCTGCTGTACGTCAGCATCACCACAGGCGCGATCCGTACCAGGTACGGGAGTGCCGAGATGCCGTCCACGCCGGGCATCCGGACGTCCAGGAGGACCACGTCGGGGCGGTGGGTGCGGGCCGCCTCGTAGGCCTCCCGGCCGTCGGCCGCCTCCGCCACCACCGTGATGTCCTCGCGTCCGGTGAGGAGGGCGGTCAGGCCGGCGCGGACCACCGGGTTGTCGTCCGCCACGACCACCCGGAGGGTGGCCGGGGGCGGGACGTTCGCGAAGGGGTTCGGTGGTGTCGTCATGGGGTGGCCTCCGTGGGGGTCGTCACGGCCGCCAGTGGCAGTTCCAGGCGGACTTCGGTGCCTTGTGTGTGCGCGCCCCGGCCTATGCGGATGCGGGCACCGACCGAGGCCGCCCGTTCGACCATGCCGACGAGGCCGAAGTGGCCGGCGCGGCGGAGTTGTTCGAGGTCGGTGCCGGGTGGGAGGCCGGTTCCGTCGTCGTACACGCTGATGCGGAGCAGGTCGCCGTGGACGCCGGCGTGGACGTCGACCTTGGTCGGTCGCGCGTGGCGGTGGGCGTTCTCCATGGCCTCCGACGCGATGGTGAGGAGTTGGCGGGCCACGGCGGGCGGGACGGGCGGGACCGCGTGTTCGCCGGTGGGACGGTAGGTCGCGGGGACGCCGGTGCGGGTGGTGAAGTCGCGGGTGCGGGCGGCCAGTTCCACCAGTACGTCCGTGCCCTGGCCGGGGTCCGACTCCCTGCGCAGGTCCGCCAGGAGTTCGCGGGATTCGGCGGCGGCCCTGCGGGCCGAGCGGGCCACCAGTTCCGCCTGTCGTCTCACCAGGGCCGGGTCCATGTGCGGGGCGCTCGCCGTGCCGGTCAGGCCGTCCGCCGCCAGGGCCACTCCGTGGAGGGTCTTGGCCACCGAGTCGTGCATCTCGCGGGCGAGGCGGGCCCGTTCGGCGCTGACTGCCTCCGTGACGGCCAGGCGGGCCTGGACCGTGGTCAGGGCCCGGGTTGCCGTGCCCAGGCGGAGCATGAGGTTGCGGAGGCTGGAGCCGACCGCGCCGGCGATCACGCAGAGGCCGGGGAGGAGGAGTGCTTCCGCCGGGTCCGTTCGGGGGTTGTCCAGGGCCGCGTGGACCAGGAGGAGGATCAGGCCCTGGAGGGAGGCGAAGACCGCCGCGCCGCGCCAGCCGTAGATCAGGCCCGCGAGGAGGGGGGAGCAGACGCTGACGTAGGCGAGGGTGGTGTCGGGGCCCGCCGAGATCAGGAGCAGGGCGCCGAGGAGGGTGTCCGCCGCCAGGAGGGTGGGGTGGCGGAGGAGGAGGGGGCCGAAGCGTTCCCAGTCCCTGAAGAGGACGTAGGAGGCCATGAAAGTGACCACTACCGCTATGCCGACGAGGCGGGTGCTCCAGCCGGGGGCGGCGTTGAGGAGGGCGGAGGGGGTCGCCAGCGCGATCATCGCCAGGCGGAAGCCGAATGCCTGCCGGCACAGGGCCTGGAGGGCGTTGATCTGGATCTGGACGTCCGGGCCCGGTGCGGGTTGTGGGGGGTGCGTCCGGCCTTCGGCCGGACACGGGTTCCCACCCGCACCGCCCGTGCGGGTTTCGTCGTCGGGTGCGGGTGGCCCCTGTGGGGGCTGAGCGCCATCGGCGGCATTCCCGCCGTGGGGCGGGATGTCCGAACCCCCCACGTCAGGACCCGCCGGCTCCCAGCCCGGTGGCAGGGCCGGGGTCGCCGATGTGACCGGGATGTCCGGGGCGCCCGTTCTCGCGTGGGGTGGGAGGACCGTACCTGCCGGCGGGGTGGTGATTTCCGCCAGTTTGGCCGCGCGGCGGAACAGCCCCACGCGTTCCCTGGTCGTCGTCATCGCACCCTGCCCCCTGCCCTACTCGCCCGTGACCGCGCCGAAGTCGATGCCGGAGCCGAGGATCAGGCCGGCGCCGAGGAGGATCATCGTGGCCGGGACCATGAACGTGGTGATCATCATGGTGGCCTTCGGGACCGCGCGGGCCGCCTTGCGACGGGCGTTCTGCGCGTCCGTACGGCGCATGTCCTTCGCCAGGGACACCAGCGTGTCCACGATCGGCGCGCCCAGTTCCTCACCCTGCTGGAGCGCCGTGACGAACATCGCCACCTGTTCCGAGTCGTTGCGGCGGCGCAGCTCCGTGAAGGCCTGGCGGCGGCTCATGCCCAGGTCCATCTGGCGGAGTGTGATCCGCAGTTCGTCCGCCCACGGGCCCTCGTACTTCTGCGACACCCGGTCCAGGGCCTGCCGGAAGCCCAGACCCGCGCTCACCACCACCGCCAGCACGTCCAGGAAGTCCGGCAGCGTCCGCTCGATGACGTCCCTGCGGACGCGGATCGCCGACCAGATGCCGACCTCCGTCCAGAACGCGCCGAAGGCCAGGAGCAGCAGGGCCATGAAGAGCTGGCCGCGCATCAGGAACACCAGGAAGCCCAGCCCGCCGAGCGCCCCGTACACCGCGCGGCGGGCGGCGTAGCGGTCGATGGTCAGACCGCCGGGGTTGCCCGCCAGGTCGATCTTGCGGCGGTACCTGGCGACCTGCTTGGGGCCCATGACGCGCAGCACGGCGGGGGCGTAACGCATGCCCATGCGGTCGACGAGGGAGTCGACCGCGCCCGTGCGGGTGGAGCCGACCTCCAGGGCGAGGGCCAGGTCGCTGGGGAGTTTCGCCTCCGCCCGGTACATGCGGATGCCGGCGAAGACGCCGTAGACGGCGAGGCCCATCAGGAGGGCCAGGAGAAGTGCCATGTCGGTCGGCCTCCTCGCCGCTCAGACGTCGATGCGGGACAGGCGGCGGATGAGGACGAAGCCGATGGCGTACAGGCCGAACGCGACGACCACCGCGGCCTGTCCGGCCGGGGAGCCGGTCATGCGGTCCAGGGCTCCGTCCTTCACACCGTTCATCAGGAACAGCGAGCCGACGCCGAGCACGGGGACGGCGTACGACGTCATGCTCACCTGGGAGAGCTGCGTACGGACCTCCCGGCGGGTCTCCTTCCTCTCCTCCAGCGTCTCGGTCAGGTTGCGCAGGGCGCTCACCACCTGGCCGCCCGCCCTGTTGGACAGCACGAGGGTGGTGACCAGGACGACCAGCTCACGGGACGGGAGGCGGTCGGCGAGTTCACCGAGGGCGTCGTCCATCGACGCGCCCACCGCCAACTGGTTGGCCACCTTGGACAGTTCCTCGCCCGCCGGGGCCTCCAGCTCCTCCGCCGCCATGCCGATGGCCGTACGGAGGGCGAGACCGGCCTGGGTGGCGTTGGCGAGGATGCGGGCCAGTTCCGGGAGCTGGTTGATGAACTTCTCGATGCGTTTCTGCCGCTGCCAGCTGAGGAACTGCGACGCCGCCCAGACGCCGAGCAGGCCCGCGATCGGGCCGAAGAAGGGGGCGAGGGTCGCCTGGCCGATGAGCCACAGGCCGGTGACCGTGGCGAGCATGTAGACGAAGAACTCGCCGGGGGTGATGTCCAGGCCGGTGGCCGCCAGGCGCAGTTCGAGCTTCTTGCCGAGTCCGGTGCGGCGCAGACGGCGGTCCAGGGTGGGGAAGTGGCGCCGGCGGCCGGCGACGGGGATCTGGCCGGTGGCCGACAGCCGGTCCACCAGCGCCTGCCGCTGTGCCCTGCCGGTGGCGTACGACTGCACGCCGACGACCGCGAGGACGCAGGTCAGCAGCGTGATGCCGGTGGTCAGCGTGATCAGGTTCCGCAGATCCATGGGGACGGTTCCTACCTGGCTTCTCGGGTGGCGAGCTGGTCGTAGGACTGGGCGATGCCGAACGCCTGGGGGACGGGCTGGCTCGCCATGTAGAGGCGGTCGGCGGTGCGGCGCGGGAGGGGGTGGTGCTCGTAGGCGCCGTGGACGCGGCCGTCGGCGGTCATGGGCTGTGCGTGGAAGCGGGCGACCGTGGTCAGCCGGTACGGCTCCGACGCGTGGCTCTCCAGCAGGGCGACCTCGGTGATGCGGCGGGCGCCGTCGGCGAAGCGGGTGAGCTGGACGATGACGTCGACGGCGCTGTTGATCTGGTCGTGGAGCGCCACGAACGGGATCTCGACGTCCGACATGGAGGCGAGGGTCTGGAGCCGCATCAGGGCGTCCTCGGCGCTGTTGGCGTGGACGGTCGCGAGGGAGCCGTCGTGGCCCGTCGACATCGCCTGGAGCATGTCCAGGGACTCGCCGCCGCGGACCTCACCGACGACGATGCGGTCGGGGCGCATACGGAGGGAGTTGCGGACCAGGTCGCGGATGGTGACCTGGCCCTTGCCCTCGACGTTCGGCGGGCGGGACTCCAGGCGGATGACGTGCGGCTGCTGGAGCTGGAGTTCGGCGGAGTCCTCGATGGTGATGATGCGTTCGCGCTCGGGGATCAGGCCGGAGAGGGCGTTCAGGAGGGTCGTCTTCCCGGTGCCCGTCGCGCCGGACACGATGACGTTGAAGCGGGCCTGCACCAGGCCGGCCAGCAGGTACAGCATGTGGTCGTCCAGCGAACCGAGGCCGATCAGTTCCTGGAGGGTGAAGGAGCGGGGGAAGCGGCGGATGGTGAGGGTGGCGCCGGTCAGGGAGAGCGGCGGGATGATGACGTTGACGCGCTCGCCGGAGGGGAGGCGGGCGTCGACCATGGGGTTCGACTCGTCGACGCGGCGGTTGACGGTGGAGACGATGCGTTCGATCGTCTGCATGAGCTGGTCGTTGGAGGCGAAGCGGAGCGGGAGCTGTTCGACCCGCCCGCCGCGCTCCACGAAGATGGCGTCGGGGCCGTTCACCATGATCTCGGTGATGGACGCGTCCTCCAGCAGGGGTTCCAGGATGCCGAGGCCCAGTGCCTCGTCGACGACCCGGCGGATCAGCTGGGAGCGTTCGACGGTCGACAGGACCGGGCCCTCGCGGCTGATGATGTGGCCGAGGACGCGTTCCAGCCTGGCCCGGCGCTCGGCCGCCGCCAGCGAACTCATCTCCGCGAGGTCGATCTCCTCCAGGAGCTTGGCGCGGTAGGAGGCGACCAGGTGGCCGTCCTCGCCCCGTCCGCCCGTCTCCTCGGGGGAGTTGATGCGTGCCCGCAGGCTCATGGGTCGCTCGCTCCTCAGTGGTCTCGCGGCATCGTGGCGGACTTGCGGGCGGGGCCGAAGTCCCAGCCCGGCACGATCGAGGGGATGTCGACCGTGGCGGTGACGGTGATCTCGTCGCCTCCCGGATAGCCCTCGCAGGAGGTGCCGTCGGCGAGCCAGTCGCTGATGGCGGCCCTGCAGGTGTAGCCGTACGCCTCGCCCAGCGACGCGCTGCGCGCCGCCGCGCGGGCCGCCGTGCCGGCCTGCTGGGCGGTGTAGGCGACCAGGCCGAGCTGCACGGCGGCCATGGCGACGATGAGCAGGATCGGGAGGAAGCCGAGGTATTCGATGGCGACCTGGCCGCGGTCGCGGAGCCGGTGTGCGTGCGGCCCGTGCGGCTTGTGCGGCCCGTGCGGCCCGTGCGGCCCGTGCGGCCCGTGCGGCCCGTGCGGCCCGTGCGGCCCGTGCGGCCCGTGCGGCCTGTGCGGCTCGTACGGCATGTCAGTCCGTCTCCTCCTCGACCGCGCCCGCGTGTCCCTCCACGTCGAGGGGGAGGGAGATGGTGCCGGGGAAGAGGAGGGGGACGTTCAGCTTCACGTCGGCGGTGACGAAGCCGCCCGAGGTCGTGCAGTTCACGGTCGCTCCCCCCGCCCACGCTTCCGACAGCTTGTCCCTCCCGGCCTCCTGGCAGGCGCCCTGGCGTGCGCCCGGTGCCGCCGCCGTGGCCGCCCGTACGGCCTCGTCCGCAGCATTCCCCGCGAGCGTGAACGCGTACCCCACCAGTACGAGCTGCCACAGCACCACCAGCGTCACGAGGATGGTGGGGGTCATGCCGAGGAACTCGATGGTCACCTGGCCCCGGTCACGCGCGGGTGATGCCGCTTTCATGGTCATCCCCCTCCGTCCCTGCGCCGCCGGAAGCTCACCGACCCCCGGTCGCCGCGCGGTCTGCCGCCCTTGTGGGCGCCCTCGGCGGCCTTGACCAGGCCGAGTTCGCCGGCCAGGCCCCACAGGGCCTGCTTCACCGTGCTCTTGTTCTCCAGTTCGTGGACGCGGCCGGCGTCCACGACGGCCTGGAGTTCCTTGAAGTGGGCGGGGATCACGGTGGCCGCGACCGCGGTGGCGGTGATCTTCCGGATGAGCGGGGGCTGGATCTCCGTGGACCGGGTGTGCCGGTTGACGACCACGGTGGTCTCCTCGGCCTTGCGGATCTGCAGCCGGTCCCACATCCGCACCGCCCGCTTGGCGCCCCGTACGGCGATCACGTCGGGGGTGGTGACCAGCAGGGCCGTGTCGGCCATCTCCACGGCCGCCGCGCCGGCGCCGCCGAGCTGGGCGCCGCAGTCGATGACGACGACCTCGTAGCGGGAGCGCAGGGCGCTGACGATCTGGCGGGTGGCGCGGTCGGTGACGTCCTCGCCGCGTTCGCCCTCGCCGGGGGCGAGCAGCAGGGCGAGGCCGGTGTCGTGGCGGAAGACGGCGTCGGCGAGGACGCGCGGGGAGATGTCGCCCACGGCGGCGAGGTCGACGACGGAGCGGCGGAACTGGACGTCCAGGTAGGCGGCGACGTCACCGGTCTGGAGGTCCATGTCGACGAGGGCGGTGGTTCGGCCGGAGGCCTGGGCGGCGAGGGCGAGCTGGATGGCCGTCAGGGTCGCGCCGACGCCGCCCTTGGCGCCGCTGACGGTGACGACGGTGCCGCCGGCGCCGGTGAACACGTCACCGCCGGAGCCGAGGTGGCGCCGTACGCCGACGGACCACTGGGCGACGGCCTGGACGCGGCTGGCGAGTTCCTCGTAGCCGAGCGGGAGGGCGACCAGGCCGCGGGCGCCGTAGTCCATGGCGGCCTGGAAGAGGCCGGGGCTCGCGTCGGAGGTGACGAGGATGACGCCGACGGCGGGGAAGCGCAGGGCGACTTCGCGGATCAGCTCCAGGGCGGGGACGGGGCCGATCCGCTCGTGCACGACCACGACCTCGGGCAGTTCGTCGACGGACTCGGCTGCCAGGCGGGCGAGGGTGTCGACGAGCTGGGTGGAGTCGGCCACCGGGGCCACCGGCTCGGCGTCCGGGAGCTGGCTGAGCAGTGTGGTGAGGGACCGGACCGCGTCCGCGTCGCCGACTGCCGGCAGGATCCTCGTGGGCATGCGGGCCTCTCACTTGTCCTTCGCGAGTTCGTACGTCCGCTGCGAGTCCGGGACGGTGCTGTCGGTTCCGGGTGCGACCAGCGCGAGGCGGACCCGCTGGGCGAACGACTCGGCGTAGGTGATGCGCTGGGTGTCGACGGCGGACAGCGCGAAGGTGATCGGGACGGCGTCGGTGGGCTCCCGGCCGCGGTCGTTCTCGTCGGGCTGGAGGGCGGTGAGCTTGCCGACGTCGAGGACCTTGGCGTTGGTCACGATGATTCTGGACTGGTCGGGGTCGCCCTCGCGCTCGCCCTCGAAGGTGGCGTAGACGTTGACCGAGGAGCCCGGTGTGATCTTGCCGGCGACGCCGGTGGCCGCGTCGATCATGATGGCGACCTCCTGCTGTCCCGGCTGCAGGGCGGGCTGGTTCACGATCATGTCGCTCTGCAGCAGGGAGCCCTCCTGCAGATCGGTCACGGCGATCTTGCCCCGGATCTCGTCCAGGTCGGTGACGGCGTTCTTCGACAGCCACCGCTCGGGCATCTCGATCTTCTCGAACTGGCCCGTGCTGAGGGGGGTGTAGGGCGCCACGTCCGTCTTCAGCCGGTACGCGGTGACCTCGGGGCCGACCTTGGACTCCACGTCGCTGATGACGGAGAGCACGCCGGCGAACGCGCCGAGGGCGCACAGGACCGACAGGAGCAGGAGTATCACGCCGCGGCGCTGACGGGAGTTCATGAACCGTGCAACCTCATCGGGGATATCGGTCGAGCGGACTCGGGCGGGATCGTGCGGTGGGGGTGAGGGGTCAGGTACCCCGGGTGAGGGCCGGCGTGCCCTCGGGGGCGGGTGGTACGGCGGAGCAGAACACGCACCGGTCGCCGATGACGTCGATGCCGCACCAGTGGCAGACACCGCGCCGTACGGAGGTGACCAGCTGGTACAGGACGGACAGGTCGGGCAGGTAGGTGCAGAACTCGACGATCCTGCCGGTCCCCCACCAGCCGGGGGACTCGGCGGGGAGCGGTGTCTCGCGCAGGCCCTGGACCTTCCAGGAGGGGGCCAGGGTGGTGGTGACCCAGTCGGACTGGAGCTGGCCCTTGGCGACGAGCATCCAGGTACCGAACTCGGGTCCGTCCAGGGAGGCTTCGGGGCCGAGGCGGACCAGTTGCGGCTGTGGGTGGGCGAGCACGGCGAACTGGCTGCCGGGCATCCAGGACTTGGCGTGCTGCTTCAGGCCGACGGGGACCCGGTCGAGGCGGGCGACGGAGCCGAGCAGGGCCCCGGAGTGGATGTAGTGGATCAGCAGCCGGCCGGCGGAGGCGAGGACGCCGGGGCTGAGGTCGCAGGAGGCGAGCTGCCGCAGTTGGCGGGCCAGGACGGCCAGTCCGAGCGGTGGCAGATCGGGGCGGAAGAGGGCTATCCGGTCGCTCTCCAGCAGGGAGCGCAGGGTGTGCAGGCGTCGCCGGACGGCGGTGGGGGCGGCCTGGGAGCAGACCACGATGACGTGCCCGTGGTGCTCGATGACCGACTGCAGCTCGGTCAGGACCTGTTCGAGCGGGCGGGTGTCGATGTCCCGCAGCACCACGGCGGGCAGGGTTCGTTCGTCCTGGGCCGGCAGCGCCATGTCGGCGCCGGTCACGGCAATGGCAGTTGGCACGCGCGGCTCCCCGTTCTCCCCAGGCCCCTCGGCCCATCGGGCGTCACTCCGATGCACCCTGGTGACTTCACTGCGTGACTACGTCAGCACTGTATCCGCGGGCCTGTGGCCGGAGAACAGCGTTTGAGCAGCCGAACAGCAACTGCCGGTGCACAAGGTGCGCCAAAACGGGACACGTTGAGCATCTTGCCGGTCCCGGTCGGGCCCCACAGGTGTGGATCCCGTGCACCGCCTTGACGCCGGACACCGCCCCGGGGTCGGTTCACTGGTCGATTTCGGTCTGGACCCATTGACAACGGGATTGGTCTGGACCACCTTGTGCTGCACACGGTGGCCACCGTCGCTCGTACTTCCCCCTCTCCCCCACCCTTCTCCCCCACCGGAGGCCCCAGTGAACCGCGCACCAGGAACGCCCGTTCGCAGCAGACGTCTCTGGGCCGGAGCCTTCGTCTCCGCCCTCGCCCTCGCCCTTCCCCTCGCCGGTGCGGGCCAGGCGTCCGCGGCGGACGTCAACAACGCCAGGAACGCCGGCTTCGAGGCGGGCCTGAGCAACTGGACCTGTTCGGCGAACAGCGGCGCGACCGTCTCCTCCCCGGTGCACGGCGGTACGGCCGCGCTCAGGGCCACGCCCGCCGGGCAGGACAACGCCCGCTGCTCCCAGACGGTCGCGGTGAAGCCCGACTCCACGTACCGGCTGAGCGGCTGGGTGCAGGGCGGGTACGCCTACCTGGGCGTGACCGGCACCGGAACGACGGACGTGTCCACCTGGACCCCGGACTCCGGCAGCTGGAAACAGCTGTCGGCCGGCTTCTCCACCGGTTCCTCCACCACCTCGGTGACGGTCTACACCCACGGCTGGTACGGCCAGGCCGCCTACTACGTGGACGACCTGTCGGTGTTCGGCCCCGACGGGGGCGGCGGCGGTGAACCGGAGCCGACGGTACCGGGCACACCGGGCGGTCTGTCCGTCTCCGGTACGACGTCGTCGTCGGTGTCGCTGGCCTGGAACACGGTGTCGGGGGCGACCGGGTACACCCTCTACCGCGACGGCACGAAGGTGACGGCCGTGTCGGGCACGTCGGCGACGGTGACCGGCCTCGCGGCCGACACCTCGTACTCCTTCCAGGTCGCCGCGGCCAACGCGGCGGGCGAGTCGCCGAAGTCGACGGCGGTGACGGCCCGCACGAAGCAGAAGGACGACGGTGGCGGGGGCGGTGACCTGCCCGAGCACGCCGTCACCGGCTACTGGCAGAACTTCGACAACGGCGCGGCGGTGCAGCGCATCTCGGACGTCCAGAGCGCCTACGACATCATCGCGGTCGCCTTCGCGGACGCCACCGGCACCCCGGGCGCCGTCACCTTCAACCTGGACTCGGCGGGCCTGAACGGCTACACCGTCGACCAGTTCAAGGCGGACGTCCGGGCCAAGCAGGCGGCCGGGAAGAAGGTCGTCATCTCGGTCGGCGGTGAGAAGGGCACCGTCTCGGTGAACGACTCCGCCTCCGCGACGAACTTCGCGAACTCGGTGTACGCCGTCATGCAGGAGTACGGCTTCGACGGCGTCGACATCGACCTGGAGAACGGCCTCAACCCGACCTACATGACGCAGGCCCTGCGCGCCCTGTCGGCGAAGGCGGGCCCGTCGATGATCCTGACGATGGCGCCGCAGACCATCGACATGCAGTCGACGTCCGGCTCGTACTTCCGTACCGCGCTGAACGTGAAGGACATCCTCACGGTCGTCAACATGCAGTACTACAACAGCGGTTCCATGCTGGGCTGTGACGGCAAGGTCTACAGCCAGGGTTCGGTGGACTTCCTGACCGCGCTCGCCTGCATCCAGCTGGAGGGCGGTCTCGACCCGTCCCAGGTCGGCCTGGGCCTGCCCGCCTCGACGCGGGGCGCGGGCAGCGGCTACGTCTCCCCGTCGGTCGTGAACAACGCCCTGGACTGCCTCACCAAGGGCACCGGCTGCGGCTCCTTCAAGCCGTCGAGGACCTACCCGAGCCTGCGGGGCGCGATGACCTGGTCCACGAACTGGGACGCCACGGCAGGAAACGCCTGGTCCAACGCGGTGGGCCCGCACGTCCACGCACTGCCGTGACCGGCGCGGCCCGAACGGCACCGCCCCCGGCCCACGGTGACGTGGGGCGGGGGCGGTGCCGTTCGGGTACCGGCGCCCCGGACGGGGACCGCAGGTCACGAGCGGGATACAGAAGCAACCGATGTGTCTTCGGACGCCCCCTGGCGTGACCGCTGTGCGAGGATCGGGCCGTGGATGAGCTGAGACCCGACGATCCGTCACGTATCGGCCCCTACCGGCTTCTCGCCCGCCTCGGCGCGGGCGGCATGGGTGAGGTCTATCTGGCCCGCTCGACCGGTGGCCGCACCGTCGCCGTGAAACTGGTCCGTTCCGAGCTGGCGTCGGAGCCCGAGTTCCGCAGGCGGTTCGCGCAGGAGATCGCGTCCGCGCGGCGCGTGGGCGGCGAGTGGACCGCGCCCGTGCTGGACGCGGACACCGACGCGGCCGCGCCGTGGGTCGCCACCGGGTACGTGCCGGGGCCCTCGCTGCACGAGGTGATCGCCGGGCGCCCGGAGCCGCTGCCCGAGCGGTCGGTGCGGATCCTCGCCAACCGGCTCGCCCGGGCGCTCACGGCCGTCCACGAGGCGGGCCTCGTCCACCGCGACCTCAAGCCGGCGAACATCCTGGTGACGATCGACGGGCCGCGCGTCATCGACTTCGGCATCGCCCGCGCGCTCGACGCGGTGACCGCCGACGGCAAGCTGACCCGCACCGGGGCGGTGATCGGCTCGCCCGGCTACATGTCCCCCGAGCAGGTTCGCGGCGAGCCGCTCACCGCCGCCAGCGACGTCTTCTCGCTCGGCTCGGTGCTGGCCTTCGCGGCGACCCGGCGTCAGCCGTTCAGCTCGTCGGACAGCGGGATGCACGCGGTGATGTACCGGATCGCGCAGGAGTCGCCGGACCTGTCCGGCCTGCCCGAGGGTCTGTCGGACCTCGTACGCGACTGCCTGGCCAAGGACCCCGCCGCCCGGCCGACGCCCGCCGATCTGGTGGAGCGCACGGCCGCCGACGCGGCGAGCGCGGACACCGAGCCGTGGCTGCCGGCCGGGCTGATCGCGGAACTGGGCCGCAGGGCGGCCCGGTTGCTGGACTCGGAGGCACCGGGCACCCGGGCCGTCCCCGCGCCTCCGGCCGCACCGCCGACCGTGCCGCCGATGCCCGTCACCGGGCCGCCCGCGGCCACCCCTCCGCCGCCGCCCGGGGCGCCGCCGGTCCCGTCGGCGGTTCCGTCCCCGACGCCGCCCTCCGCTCCGCCCTCGACGCCGCCCGCGACCCCGCCGCTGCCGGCGAGCGCGCCGGCCACCCCGCAGCCCACCGCGGACCCGGTCCAGCCCACCGCGGCCCCGGACCCGGCCGTCGTGGACCCGAGGCCGGCCGTCGTGGACCCGAGGCCGGCCGCCATGAGCCCGGCACCGCCCGCCGCGGACCCCGGCCCGCCCACCGTGAACCCGAGCCCGCCCGCCGTGAACCCCGGCCCGCCCGCCGTGAACCCCGGCCCGCCCGCCGTAGACCCCGGCCCGCCCACCGCGGACCCGAGCCCGCCCGCCGTGAGCCCGGCACCGTCTGCCGCGGACCCGGCGTCGGCTCCCACTCCGGCTCGGACACCCGCGCCGACGCCGGTCGCGCCGCCGCTCGGTGTGTTCGGGGACCCCATTCCGGCGCCGGCCCCCGCGCCCGCCCCGGCGGCCCGCAGGCGGACCCGGCTGGTCGTCGGCTCCGTCGCCCTGGTCGTCGCCCTGCTCGCCGGCGGCATCACGTACGCCGCCATGAACATGGGCGGCGACAAGGACGACGGCAGGAACACCGGCGCCGGGAGGACGAGCGGCTCCGGGCAGCCCGCCGACGACAGCACCGAAGAGCCCGCGGGCGACCCCACGCAGGACGAGGAGGACACCTCCTCCCCGGGCCCGGCGCCCTCGGCCTCCATCGAGGGCGCGATCGCCGACGATTACCTGGGCACCTGGCAGGGCCAGGGCAAGGACTCCGAGGGGAACGTGCGATCGCTCCGGCGCATCACGATCACCCAGGGCATAGAGGGCGAGGACGTCGCGACGACGTTCAACTCCTTCGAGGACGTGCTGTGCACCGGCGCCGGGAAGCTCGTCTCGTTCGGCAGCCTGATGGTGCTGGAGTCCCGCTCGGTCACCAGCATCCCCGAGTCCGGCTGCACCGACGGCGGCGAGCAGACCCTGCGTCTGGGCGACGACGGCTCGATCACCTGGACCAGCGGCGACGGCGGCGAGACCGCGATCCTCACGAGGACCGAACCGTCCGACACCCCCATCCCGGACTCCTTCCTCGGCACCTGGAAGCGTGAGGGCTCCGACTCCGGCGAGAGCATGTCCCTCGTGCTGGAACAAGGGGCCTACGGTGAGGTGGTGGCCAGGTGGACCGGTGACGGGGCGGCGTACCACTGCGAGTGGGAGAGCGTCGTGGTGGACGCCACCAGCACGGGGGTGCGGCTCGGCCCGGCGGTCGTCACGGTCGCGGAACCGGAGGACCAGTGCGAGAACGGCAACACGGACACGTTGCGGCTCAAGAGCGCCGACCAGCTGGCCGTGACCGTGCTCGGTGACGACCAGCCCCCGACGACCTACCGCCGCGCGGACTAGAAGAACTCCGACCACGGCTGGTCCCAGACCTGCTTCACGCACAGGACCAGGAACAGCAGGCCCGCGATCGCGAGCATGCCGTTGCTCAGCGGGCCGTTGCGCCACTCGCGGGGCGTGCGGGACGAGTTGAGGAGCCAGAGCAGGGTGAGGGCGAGGAAGGGCATGAAGGCGGCGCCCAGGACGCCGTAGATGATGATCAGGCGGAAGGGCTCGTCCTGGAAGAGCAGGATCATGGGCGGGAAGGTGAGCCAGAGCAGGTAGGCGCGGAAGGTCCAGGAGCGTTCGCGGCGCCCGGAGGCCAGCTCGTCGCCCCGCGCCTCCCGCTCGCCCCGCTGCCGGGCCAGGAAGTCGGCGAACATCAGGCTCACGCCGTGCCAGACACCGATCAGGGAGGTGAAGGAGGTGGCGAAGAAGCCGATCAGGAAGAGCTTGCCGGTGGCCGTGCCGTACTCCTCCTCCAGGATGTCGCCGAGCTGCATCAGGCCCTTGTCGCCGCTCGCGATCGCGATGTTCGCCGAGTGCAGCAGCTCGGCGCCGACGAGGAGCATCGCGATGACGAAGATGCCGGTGGTGGCGTAGGCGACCCGGTTGTCCAGGCGCATGACCTTCATCCAGCCGGTGTTCGTCCAGCCCTTGGCGTTGACCCAGTAGCCGTACGCGGCCAGCGTGATGGTGCCGCCCACGCCGCCGATCAGGCCGAGGGTGTTGAGGACCGAGTCCTTCTCGTCCGGGAGGACCGGGAGGAGGCCGGCGAAGGCGTCACCGAGGTGGGGGGTGACGCGGATCGCCAGGTAGACGGTGACGACGAACATGACGCCCACCAGGACCGTCATGACCTTCTCGAACACGTCGTACTTGTTGAACCAGACGAAGACCAGGCCGACGAGGCCGCAGGCGATGCCCCACCATTCGAGGTCCATCACGTCCGGGAAGAGGGCCTGGAGCGGCAGGGCGCTGGACGACATCGCCGCCGCGCCGTAGACGAAGCCCCAGATCACGGCGTAGACCGCGAAGAACCAGGTCGTCCAGCGGCCGAGGCTCGCCCAGCCGTCGAAGAGGGTGCGGCCGGTGGACAGGTGCCAGCGTCCGCACGCCTCCGCGAGGGAGATCTTCACCAGGCAGCCGAGGATCGCCGCCCACAGCAGGGTGTAGCCGAAGTTGCTGCCCGCGATGAGGGTGGCGACGAGGTCGCCGGCGCCGACACCGGTCGCGGCGACGACGATGCCGGGACCGATGTAGCGCCAACTGGACTTACGGGGAGCCGAACCGGCCCCGGACCCGAGTGGTGCGCCGACGTCTCTGGTGTTGCCCGTGGTGTCCGCCATGGGGGTCAAGAAAGCCCATGGCGGCCGGTGGGACAAGAGGGCGTGCGCGGATCTTCACCCGATGCGCTTAGTCGGCGTCGGTTCCGTCGCCGTCACCGGCCTTCTCGTCGTCCTTCGTGTCGTCCGTCCGGTCTTTCTTCCCGTCGTCCGCCCGGTCGTCCGCCCGGTCGTCCTTCCCGTCGTCCGCCCGGTCGTCCGCCCGGTCGTCCTTCCCGTCGTCCGCCCGGTCGTCCGCCCGGTCGTCCGTCCGGTCGTCCTTCTCGGACTGCTCCTCGCCGTCCTCGAAGTACGTGTCCAGGACCGCGTCCAGCGCGGTGTCCCATTCCGCGAAGCTGCTGCGGGACGGGGCCTCGACCTCGATCGGGTACCAGCGGCGGTCAGGGGTGTGGACGGTGAGCGTCCAGCGCTTGCCGAAGCGGGCGGTCTCCGTCTCCACCGCGCCGATCTCGTCCCAGCGGAACTCGCACTCCTGGTCGTCCAGGCGCAGTCGTACGCCGCTGTGGTCGGCGACGACCCGGGCGCGACGGTCGGACGCCTCGAAGACGGGGCCGTCGGGGACCGCCGGCTCCTCGGCGGCGGACTCCTCCTCCACCTCCGGTTCCGGCTCCGGAGTCGTGTCCTCCGGGACCGTGTCCTCCGGTTCCTCCGGCTTCGCCTTCGCGTCCTCCTCCCGGCCGGACGCGGGCGAGGTGAGCCCGGGGATGAATGCCGGGTCGAATCCGGCGCCTTCCAGGGGCTGGCTGCTCGAACCTATGCGCTGCTCCACACCGCAGGAGTATGGTCGACAAACCTGTGCCGGACACAGCCAGCCCCCAACTTCGTTATCAGACGCCTACATGGGCACCATGGCTCACACGACGAGACTGAGCGCGGCGGCGACCACGAAACCGGCCACGGACAGCACGCTCTCCAGCACCGTCCACGTCTTGAGCGTGTCCCGTTCGCTGATGCCGAAGTACTTGGCGACCATCCAGAAGCCGCCGTCGTTGACGTGCGAGGCGAAGATCGAGCCCGCCGAGATGGCCATGATGACCAGCGCGACGAACGCCTGCGAGTGGTCCCCCTCGGCCAGCAGCGGGGCCACGATGCCCGCCGTCGTCACGATCGCCACCGTCGCCGAGCCCTGCGCGACCCGCAGCACCACGGAGATCAGGTAGGACAGGACGATCACCGGCAGGCCGACGTCGTTGAAGGTGTCCGAGAGGGCCTGGGCGACCCCGCTGGCCTTGAGGACGGCGCCGAAGACACCGCCCGCGCCGACCACCAGCAGGATGTTGCCGACCGGCTTGAGGGAGGACGTGGAGACGGTCTCCAGGGACTTGCGGGACCAGCCGCGCCGGATGCCCAGCAGGTAGTACGCGAGGAAGAGGGCGAGGGTGAGGGCCACGAACGGGTGGCCGAAGAACTCGATCACCGAGCGGAGGGTGGACTCGTCCAGCGCGATCGAGGAGAAGGTCGCCGCGAGGATCAGGATCAGCGGCGTACCGATGATGCCGAGGACCGTGCCGAGCGGCACCGGCGCCTCCCGCGGTTCGACCCCGGAGGCGCGCTGCTCGGCGGCGACGGCGTCCTTGGCCTCCTGGGCGGCCTCGACCATGTCCTGCGGTACGGCGACGAAGATGCGCTTGCCGATCCAGGCGGAGTAGGCCCAGGCTGCGGCGACGGCCGGCAGACCGCAGACGATGCCCATGAGGATGACCCAGCCGAGGTCGACGTGGAGCAGTCCGGCGGCGGCCACCGGGCCCGGGTGCGGGGGCAGGAAGGCGTGGGTGACCGAGAGGCCGGCGAGGAGGGGGAGGCAGTAGAGCAGGATGGACTTGCCGGAGCGCTTGGCGGCGGCGTACACGATCGGCGCGAGGACGAAGATGCCGACGTCGAAGAAGACCGGGATGCCGAAGATCAGACCGGTGAGGCCCATCGCGAGCGGGGCGCGCTTCTCGCCGAACAGGCCGAGCAGCCGGCCCGCCAGGACCTCCGCGCCGCCGCTGACTTCGAGGATCGCGCCGAGCATGGTGCCCAGACCGATGATGATCGCGACGTGGCCGAGGATGCCGCCCATCCCGGACTCGAGGGTGGACACCGCGTCCGAACGCTGGACCGTGCCGAAGAGTTCGGTGACCGACAGACCCGCCATCAGGCCGACGGCTATGGAGACGGCGAGCAGCGCGACGAACGGCTGCAGCCGGACCTTGATGATCAGGAAGAGGAGCAGCGCGATACCGATGGCGGCGACGGTCAGCAGACCCGCCGTGCCGTCGAGGAGGAGGAGCAGTCCTCCGGTGTGCGGTGGTGTCTCCGCCGGTGCGGAGGCGGCGAGCGGGAGGAGCGGATGGGACATTCGGGGGTCCTCTGGCTAAGTGCACGGTGCTTTCGGGCAGGGGGGATCGCGGCACGGCGTCCCAGGGGGTGCGGGACGCCGTGCCGTGACGTCGTACGGCAGTGGGGGGGGGAGGGGAGGGCGCGGGTCAGCCGAGGACGGCGAGCGCGTCGATCTCGATGAGGAGGCCGGCCGGGAGACCGACGTAGACGGTCGTGCGGGCGGCGGGCGGCTGGGTGAGGCCCTGCTCCTCGAAGTAGGTGTTGTAGAGGTCGTTCATCTCCGCGAAGTGGTCCACGTCGGTGAGGTAGACGCGGATCATCATCACGTCGTCCCAGCTCGCGCCGCCCTCTTCGAGGATCGCCTTGACGTTGGCGAGGGTCTGGAGGGTCTGCTCGCGCAGGGTGGGACCGGCGGGCGTGGGCGGCTTGCCCTCCTCGGCGGGCAGGAACCCGACCTGGCCGGCGACCTGGAGGATGTTGCCCTTGCGGACTCCGTGGGAGAACTTCGCGGGCGGGGTGGTGTGGGTCGTGGGGGTGAGCGCGGTCTTCTCGGTCATGCGGGGGTGTCCTTCACTGGGGTTCTGCCGGAGTACTCGCCGCTGATCGCGTCCGCCGTGCGGCGCACCAGCGGGAGCAGGGTGAGGAGTTCGTCGGCGGTGACGACGACGTTCGGCGCGGAGACCGACATCGCGGCGACCACCTTGCCGTCGGCGCCGCGGATCGGCGCGGCGACGCAGTTGATGGACTCCTCGTGGCCGCCGAGGTCGGTGGCCCAGCCCTGTTCGCGCACCTTGGCCAGTTCCTGGAGGAACGCGGCGGCGTGGGGTGTCGAACGGGACGTGTACATGGGGTAGTCGAGCTTCTCCGCGAGGGCGCGGCGCTCGTGCTCGGGCAGGTCGGCGAGGAGCAGTTTGGCCACGGCGGCGACGGTGATGGCCACGGGCTTGCCGATCCGTGAGTACATGCGGACCGGGTAGCGGCTCTCCACCTTGTCGATGTAGAGGACCTCGTTCTCCTCGTACACGGCGAGGTGGACGGTGTGTCCGCACTTCTCGTTGAGGCGTACGAGGTGGGCGTGGGCGATCTCGCGGACGTCGAGGTTCTCCATCGCCTCCTGGGCGAGGGCGAAGAGGCGGGCGCCGAGGCGGTAGCGCTGGTCGGACTGGCGGTAGACCAGGCCGTGCTCGTGGAGGGTGCGGAGGAGGCGGAGGGCGGTGGATTTGTGCACGCCCAGGCGGTCGGCGACCTGGCCGAGGTCGGCGGGGCCCTCCGCGAGCAGGGGGAGGATGCTCAGGGCGCGGTCTACGGTCTGGCTCATGGGGTGCGTGCCTCCTTCTCGGCCCTTTCGTCTTCATCGGCTTGGGTCCAGCCGGGGCCGAGTCGCAGTTTCCCCCACGCGGTGTCGTCGAGGGCGACCAGGCGGTCGGCGAGGGGGCGGGGCGGGGGTGGGGCGAGGTCGCCGGGGGTGGTGAGGGCGGCTGCCGCCATGAGGTGGCCGTGTCTCAGGCGGTCGCGTAGGGGGAGGTCGCGGAGGGTCGCCGAGAGGAAGCCTGCGGCGAAGGCGTCGCCGGCGCCGGTGGTCGCGACTACGTCGACTTCGAGGGCGGGGGCGGTTGTGGCTGGGCGGGGAGTGTCGGCGCGGCCCGGCGCCGACGGGGTGCCGTCGCGCCCACCCGTGCCGCCCTGCGGTACGACTGCCCGCGGGAGCGGCTGTGCGACGCGGTACGACTGTCCGCGGGAGCGGCTGTGCGACGCGGTACGACTGCCCGCGGGCTCGCAGAAAGCGACTGCTCCCCCGGCGCCCTGCTTGACCACCAGCATCTTCGGTTCGGGGAGGGCCTCGCGGATGTGGGACGGGTCGCCTGTGACGCCCCAGGCCTCTTCCGCCTCGTCCTCTCCCACGAAGACGATGTCCGCGCCGCGTGCCAGGTCCAGGAGGATCTCCGGGCCGTGGGTGTCGCGCCACAGGGCCGGGCGGTAATTCACGTCGAAGGAGATCAGGGGGCGGGCGGGGTGGGGGGCGGTCAGTTCCCGGATCAGGGTCAGGCAGTCGGCGGAGAGTGCCGGTGTGATGCCCGACAGGTGCAGGACGCGTCCCGCGCGTACCGCCTCCAGGTCGAGGTTCGCGGCCGTCATCGCGGAGGCCGCCGAGCCCGCCCGGTAGTACGCGACCTCGTGGGCGTCCGTGGCGCGGTCGCCGGCCGTGCGGAAGTAGACGCCGGTCGGGCGGGCCGGGTCGCGGCGGACGTGCGACACGTCGACGCCGTATCCGCCGATCGCCTCGACGAGGTGGTCGCCGAAGCCGTCGGCGCCCACCCGGCTGATCCACCGGGTGGTGTGACCCGCCGCCGCGAGCACGCACGCCACGTTCGACTCCGCGCCGCCGATACCCCGGTCGAAGGACGGCACATCGGCGAGGCGGCCCGGCCGGGAGGGCAGGAACGTCACCATGGACTCGCCGAGCGCGACAACGTCCACGGCGTGACTCCTTCTCTTCTGCGGGTGAGGCGGTCTCCGTTGACCGCACGTGGCCGAGATGTTAGACAGCGGTAAGCGATATACGCAACGAGTGTTGCAAGTAGTGCAACACTACTGATCAGGGAGGTTCCGATGGTCCTCGACGCTCTCGCCCGCCTCACCGGGGAACGGGTCGACCACCGCTTCAAGGGCCTTCCGCCGGACGCCGAGGGGCTGACCGTCGGCGAGCTGGCCGCGCAGCGCCGGAACCTCTTCACCGGCGGCTTCACCACGCCCGTGCTCGCGCTCTCCGCCGAGCGCCTGGAGCACAACCTGAAGCTGATGGAGGCGTACGCCGCCCGGCACGGGCTCGCCTTCGCGCCGCACGGCAAGACCTCCATGGCCCCGCAGCTCTTCCAGCGGCAGATCGAGCACGGGGCGTGGGGCATCACGCTGGCCGTCCCGCATCAGGTGCGGGTGGCGCGGGCGTACGGGATCCGGCGGGTCTTCCTCGCCAATGAGCTGGTGGACGCGGCGGCCCTGCGATGGGTCGCGGCCCAGCTGGACGCCGATCCGGACTTCCGGTTCATCTGCTGCGTCGACTCCGTGCGCGGGGTGGAGCTGATGGACGCGGCGCTCACCGCGAGCGGCGCCTCCCGCCCCGTGGACGTCGTCGTCGAGCCGGCCGCCGGTGAGGGCGCCCGCACCGGTGTGCGGACGGAGGCCGAGTGCGCCGCCGTCGCCGATGCCGTGGCCGGGGCGCGCGGACTGCGGCTGGTCGGGGTCGCCGGCTACGAGGGCGAGGTCCCGCGGGCGGACCCGGAGCGGGTGCGTGCCTGGCTGCGGCGACTGGTGTCGCTCGCCGTGGACTTCGACAAGGCGGGGCGGTTCGCGGGGCTGGACGAGATCGTGGTGAGCGCGGGCGGCAGCGCCTGGTTCGACGCGGTGGCGGACGTCTTCGCCGAGGTCCCGGAGCTGTCCGCGCCCGTACTGAAGCTGCTGCGCTCGGGGGCGTACGTCTCGCACGACGACGGCCACTACCGCGAGCTGACCCCCTTCAACCGGGTCCCGGAGGAGGGCGCGCTGGAGCCGGCGTTCCGGCTGTGGACGCAGGTGGTGTCGCGGCCGTCCGCCGAGCAGGCGTTCACCAACGCGGGCAAGCGGGACGCGGCCTACGACCTCGATCTGCCGTTCGCCCAGGTGGTCCGCCGGGACGGGAGCGAGCGCCCGGCCACCGGGATCTCGGTGACCGGGCTGTCCGACCAGCACGCGTGGCTGCGTACCACCGGGGACGCCGATCTGGAGGTGGGGGACTGGGTGGGGCTCGGACTGTCCCATCCGTGCACGTCGTTCGACAAGTGGGTGCTCATCCCCGTGGCGGAGGCGGACGGCACGGTGGTCGACTACATCCGTACGTTCTTCTAGGAGGCCGGCGCATGGAAGAGCTCGTCATCAGGGACGCGGACGTCGTCGACGGCTCCGGCGATCACGCGTACCGCGCGGACGTGGTCGTGGACGGCGGTCGCATCGTCTCCATCGTGAAGGAGGCGGCGGACGCGGGGTGCCAGCGTCCGAAGGCCCGCCGTGAACTGGACGCCGAGGGGCTGGTGCTGGCGCCCGGCTTCATCGACATGCACGCCCACAGCGATCTGGCGCTGCTGCGCGACCCCGACCACAGCGCCAAGGCGGCACAGGGCGTCACCCTCGAAGTCCTGGGCCAGGACGGACTGTCGTACGCGCCGGTCGACGACCGGACGCTCGGCGAGGTGCGCCGGGCGATCGCCGGGTGGAACGGCTCGGGCGACGACATCGACTTCGACTGGCGGTCGGTCGGCGAGTACCTGGACCGGCTCGACCGGGGCATCGCGGTCAACGCCGCGTATCTGATCCCGCAGGGCACGGTCCGCGCGCTCGCCGTCGGCTGGGAGGACCGGGCGGCCACACCCGAAGAGCTGGACCGGATGCGGCAGTTGGTCGCGGAGGGCATGGAGCAGGGCGCGGTCGGCATGTCGTCGGGGCTGACGTACACGCCGGGCATGTACGCCGAGGACGCCGAACTGACCGAACTGTGCCGGGTGGTGGCGTCGTACGGCGGCTACTACTGCCCGCACCACCGCTCGTACGGCGCCGGGGCGCTGGAGGCGTACGAGGAGATGGTGGCGCTGACGCGGGAGGCGGACTGCCCGCTGCACCTCGCGCACGCCACGATGAACTTCGGCGTGAACAAGGGCCGGGCGCCCGAGCTGCTGTCCCTCCTCGACGACGCGCTCGACGCCGGCGCCGACATCACGCTCGACACCTACCCCTACACGCCGGGCTGCACGACCCTCGTGGCGCTGCTGCCGAGCTGGGCGAGCGAGGGCGGGCCCGAGGAGATCCTGCGGCGGCTCGCGGACGACGGGACCGCCGAGCGGATCCGGCACCATCTGGAGGTCACCGGCTCGGACGGCTGCCACGGTGTGCCCGTGGAGTGGGAGACCATCGAGATCTCGGGCGTCGGCGACCCGGCGCTGGGTGAGTACGTGGGCCGTACGGTCCTGGAGTCGGCGCGGGCGCGCGGCGAGTCGCCGTGGGTGGTCGCGCGGGAGCTGCTGCTGAAGGACAGGCTGGCCCCGACGATCCTCCAGCACGTCGGCCA
This sequence comes from Streptomyces sp. NPDC051740, assembly GCF_044453165.1. Lineage (NCBI taxonomy): Bacteria > Bacillati > Actinomycetota > Actinomycetes > Kitasatosporales > Streptomycetaceae > Streptomyces > Streptomyces sp. NPDC051740. The sequence continues at coordinate 93,966 of NZ_JBITCL010000017.1, forward strand.
CGAGGAGAACGTACGGGCGATCATGCGGCACCGGGTGCACACCGGCGGCTCGGACGGCATCCTCCAGGGCGCCAAGCCGCATCCGCGCGCGTACGGCACGTTTCCGCACTATCTCGGTCACTACGTGCGGGAGTTGGGGGTTTTGTCGTTGGAGGAGTGCGTCGCGCGTCTGACCTCGCGCCCGGCCGCGCGGCTGCGGCTGGCGGACCGGGGGCTGGTCCGGGAGGGCCACAAGGCGGACCTGGTGCTGTTCGACCCGCGGACGGTGGCCGCGGGGTCGACCTTCGCCGAGCCTCGGACGCTGCCGACGGGCATCCCGCATGTGCTGGTCGACGGGCGGTTCGTGATCGAGGACGGACGGCGCACGGACGTGCTCGCGGGACGGGCGGTCCGCAGGACTCCCCGCTGACCGCCCGCCCCTCACCGGCCCCTCACGGCTTGGGAACCGCGCAGCCGCTCGCGCTCAGGTCGAGCTTGTTGTCGACGCCGAAGCAGGCGGGGAACAGGTAGGTCTGCTGGGCGTAGTTGATGCCCTGGCGGACCGTGACCTGCCCGCTCTCGTCGACCTCGCACGGGTTGTTGACCGTGCAGCGTTCGCCGTCCTCGTTGCCGGTGTTGTTGACGGCGACCACCTGGCCGGTGGCGCTGTCGACGACCGGTGAGCCGGAGGTGCCGCCGATGGTGTCGCAGGCGGAGGTGTAACGGACCGAGTCCTTCCAGGTCCAGTCCCCCTCCTTCATGCGGTACGCGAACCCGTCGACGGAGCAGTTGTAGATCCGCTTCCAGTAGCCGGACACCACGCTGATGGACGTACCGGCCGCCGGGCGGGTGGCGCTCAGGGGCAGCGCGTCGATGCCGTACGCGCTCTTGATCCGCGCGTATGTCGTGCTCAGCCGGTAGATCGCGGCGTCCGTGTCGGTCATGGTCGCGTAGACGAGCCGGTCGGCGCGCAGCGTGGCGACCTTGGAGCCGGCGGAGTTCAGCAGCCCGAAGGTGCGGCTGGACGCCCGGTCGACGAGGACCTGGCCGGGCGCGGGGAAGCCGCTCTCCAGGCAGTGGCCGTTGGTGAGCACGAGCGCCGGGTCGTCGTCCGCCGAGCCGGGCATGCGGACGACGGAGCCGGAGCAGTTGCTGAGCGAGACGGTGCCGGCGAAGTTCACCGCGCCGGCCTTCGGCGCGGTGAGTCCGGACAGGGCGTCCGCCGCGGCCCCGACCGTGTCGTTGACGAGATCCGTCAACCCGGTGGCCGGGGCCGCGTCCGTGGTCGTGTCCGCGCCCGTGGGGGGTGGCGCGGAAGCGACCGCGGGGGTCGCGCCCGCCCCGGCGAAGGCCAGGGCGCAGAGCGCGACGACGAGAGGTTTTCTCATGGGGGTCCCCTCTTGCGGCGTCGGGCGGCCGGGAATCCTCCGGCCACCCACAGAATTGTCATGCGCATTGTCAGCACGTGGGCGGCGAGGGGGCAAGGGCCTGTTTCCGGCCGGTAACTTCGTCGCGCGATCAGGGTCTCCCGAGAGGGCGGGAGCGGGGCGACGGGCGCGGGGAGAGTCCGTGTGGAGGTGATGGAGGGGCGGAAGGGGCAGCGGGGGCGGAGGAGGCGGGCAGCCCCACATGGGCCGCCGCTTGGCCGCTACTTGGGCCGCCCGCCTGGCCGCTACTTGGGCCGCCCGCCCGGGCCGCCCGCCTGGCCGCTACTTGGGCCGCCCGCCCGGGCCGCCCGCCTGGCCGCTACTTGGGCCGCCCGCCCGGGCCGCCCGCCTGGCCGCTACTTGGGCCGCTTCGGGCCCTGCCCCCTCCCCGGCCGGTCGTCGGAGCCGCCCGAGCCGAGGTCGCCCGGCTCCGTGGTGGTGGAAGGCGCCGCCGTCGGGTCGTCCGGTGCGGAGGTGGCGCCGGCCGACGGCCCGGCCGATTCCCCGCCGGACGGGATCTCCCCGTCCGTCCGGTCCTCGCCCCCGGCACCCGCGCTCGGGGCGCCCGAGCCGGCCGAAGGGCCGCCGCCGGCGACCGGCCCCCCGGCGGAGGAGGACGCGTCCGGCTCCACGGACGACACCCCGGACTCCCCGGCCGCCGGTCCGGTACGGCCGCCCTTGCCGTCGGAGGCACCGGACGGCGAGCCCGAGAAGGCGAACCCCGCGATCAGCGCCGCCACCGACACCGCGCCCACCGCTCCGGCGGCCACCACCGCACGGTGCGAACGCCAGGCGCCGGCCTTGCGCCGGCCGCGACGGCCCGAGCCGTGGCGCGGGCCGCCCGCACCGGACCGGGAGCCCGCGCTTCCCGCACCGTCCGCCGCCGCCACCGCGTCCCCTTCCCCGGGAAGGGACACCCCGTACGGCCCGTCGTCCACCCGCACGGAGGACACGCCCCGCTCCCCCACCGGCGGCAGTTCGCGCGTCTCGTCGTACGCGTTCTGCCAGCCGTGGGCGCTCGCCGGATCGGCGTACTCGTCGTATTCCGGGGGCGGGGCGGTCTGCGGGAGGTACACGTTCGGCAGACCCTGGGGCGCCGGCGTGCCGCTCCCCCCGTCGGCGCGGGGAGAAGGGGTGGACATGGCGGCGCATTGTAGAGAAACGGGGCACTCCAGGGACAGCGAGCGGACAAACCACCCGAATCGACACGTCTCACGTGGCGGAAAACACGGCCCGGGGGGCCATACCGGGCCGTAAGCTCCCAGCATGCAGGTGATCCAGTCGACCAAGCTCTCCAACGTCTGTTACGAGATCCGGGGCCCGGTGCTCGAGGAGGCGATGCGGCTGGAAGCGGCCGGTCACCGCATCCTCAAGCTGAACACCGGCAACCCGGCGGCGTTCGGCTTCGAGTGCCCGCCCGAGATCCTGGAGGACATCCTCCGCAACGTGTCGACGGCGCACGGCTACGGCGACGCGAAGGGCCTGCTGGCCGCGCGCCGGGCGGTGGTCATGCACAACCAGACCCTCGGCATCGAGACCGACGTCGAGCACGTCTTCATCGGCAACGGCGTCTCCGAGCTGATCGTGATGGCGATGCAGGGGCTGCTGGACGACGGCGACGAGGTGCTCGTCCCCGCGCCCGACTACCCGCTGTGGACGGCGGCCGTCTCCCTCTCCGGCGGTACGGCGGTGCACTACCGCTGCGACGAGCAGTCGGACTGGATGCCGGACCTCGCCGACGTGGAGCGCAAGGTCACCGACCGCACCAAGGCGATCGTGATCATCAACCCGAACAACCCGACCGGCGCGGTCTACGACGAGGCGGTCATCAAGGGCCTCACCGACATCGCCCGCCGCCACAACCTGCTGGTCTGCTCGGACGAGATCTACGACAAGATCCTCTACGACGACGCGGAGCACGTCCCGACCGCCTCCGTCGCCCCCGATCTGCTCACCCTCACCTTCAACGGCATGTCGAAGGCGTACCGGGTGGCCGGCTACCGGGTGGGCTGGATGTCGATCTCGGGGCCGCGCGCCCACGCCGACTCCTACATCGAGGGCCTGACGATCCTGGCGAACATGCGCCTGTGCGCGAACATGCCCGGCCAGCACGGCGTGGTCGCGGCGCTCAGCGGACGCCAGACGATCAACGAGCTCGTCCTGCCCGGCGGACGGCTGCGCGAGCAGCGGGACACGGCGTACGAGTTGCTGACCCAGATCCCGGGCGTGAGCTGTGTGAAGCCGAAGGGCGCGCTGTACCTGTTCCCCCGCCTCGACCCCGACGTCTTCAAGATCAAGGACGACCGGCGGATGGTCCTGGACCTGCTGCGCCGCGAGAAGATCATGGTCGTGCAGGGCACCGGCTTCAACTGGCCGGAGCCGGACCACTTCCGGGTGGTGACCCTGCCGTCGGTCACCGACCTGCGGGACGCGGTCGGGCGGATCGCCCGCTTCCTGGACGGTTACGGCCAGCCCTGAGCCCGCGCGCGAACGGCCTCTTCACGAACGGCCTTTTTACGAACGACTCAACTTTAGACTGAATCCAAGCTAGGATGGTTTCCTGTTGCACCACAGGAGGCCATCCATGTACGAACCGATCCGTGCCAAGTCGGTCCACAGCACGATGGCCGGCACCCCCCACGACTTCCCCCACCGGTCCCGTGAGGAAGAGCTGGACATCCAGCTCGCGGGGCACCTCGCCGCGCTGCTCGCCGTCACCGACGAGCTGCGCGTGGCGGCACCCTCGGCCGATCTGGACACCGCGGCCGAGCGGCTCGCCGAGCAGGTCACCCGCCTGCGGGGAGGACGTACGCCGGCCCGCGCGTCGGCGACCACGACGGGCCGCGAGCCGAACGCGCAGGCCCTGCACCGGCGGGCGCACGCGCTCGCCGGCCGCGCCCTGGTCGTCGCCGCCTCCCGCGCCGACACGGCGGCGGCGATCCTCGCCGCCGAGCGGATGGACGCGCACACCGCGGCCCTGCAGCCGCGCGCCCTCGCGTCCTCCCGCTGAGCCCTCTTCCCGGGCTCCCCTCGAACGGCCCCGGTCCGCGTGCACCCGCAGCGACGCGCGGACCGGGCGCCACACACCCCCACCGCCGACGGGGCGCCCCGGGCAGTACGCCCGGAGCGCCCCGTCGGCGTTTCCGCGCGTGCGGGCCTGCCGTCATCGGCGGTCGGCCGAAGAGCGGTCTCAGGACCGCCGCCGGTGCCCCTGTGACGGGGGAGGGTTCCCCACCGGGGCACCCTCCGCGCCCGGCCGGGCCGCCAGCCACTCCTGCAGTTCGCGGTGGCGGAACTGGTAGGCGAAGCCCTCGACGCGCATGATGCCCGCTTCGACGCACCAGTCGAGGAAGCCGCCGAGTCCTGCGGGGAGCCGGCGGCCCACGGCGAACTTGAAGAGGACGTAGCGGCGCCAGGCCCTCGCCGCGAGGGTGAAGGCGGGGAGGACGCTGAGGAGCGCGCCGTAGGCGAAGCCGAGGACGCTCTCCGACCACTGGGCGATCAGCGAGCCGACCCACAGAGAGGTGACGACCGCCCAGAGGAACGCGTAGCGCAGTTCCGCGCGCAGCGGGTCGCGCGGATCGGTCAGGGTGGCCTGCGGGCGGTCGCCCGTGCTCCAGACGGCCTGTGAGGTCACGAACGACAGGACGTTCCCGGCCAGCACCAACGCGAACAGCCACGGACTGAGGCCCCGGTCCACCAGGAACAACACCCAGCCGGTGACGTACATCACGTTCAGGCCGATCATCTTCGGCTCTCCCAGCAGCCGCCGGTCGAGGTGACGTGGAACGGGCTGCCGCCGGGTGTTCTCCAGCGCCACGGGCAGCACCGCCTGGATCAGGAACAGCAGGCCGAAGGCGGCGAAGAGGCTCGGGTACGGGAGACCCTCCCAGGGCGTGAGGCCGAGCCGCTCGGCCAGGTTGATCGAGACGACGAACGGCAGCATCAGCAGCGCGAGCTCGACATGCTGCATCCCGGAGTCGCGTTCCATCCGCCACAGCCGGTGCAGCACGAGATCCGTGTCGGAGACCACCTCGTCACGGGGGCGCGGGGCGCCGTCCGGCCCGTCCGGCCGGTGGTCGTCCCGCAGATGCCCGGCCAGGGTGGTCAGCCACGCCTCGACCTTTGCGGGGTCCCGTCGGCGGCCGGCGTCCGGCTGCTGGTTGTACGTCGACGCGGCGGCGTGGGTGTACAGGCCGAGCAGGTGGTCCGGTACGGCGTTCAACGGCATCGCCAGGAGCGCGTCGGGGTCGCGCAGCGGGCGGCGGTCGTCGTCCCGCTCGGTGTACGCCGTGGTCAGCAGGGCCATCCGCCACGGGGTGTCGAGGACCCGGGCCAGCCCACGCGGGGTGCCGGTCCAGGTGAGGGCCTCGGCGAGCCGTCGCCACTCGGGCAGCCACTCCCCCGTCTCGTCCTGGCCGCTCCTGCCCAGGAACGCGAGCTGCTGGTCACTGGAGAGCCGCTGGAGGGTGACGACGGTGGCGTGTTCGAGCCTCTCCTTCGACTTCAGGGCGTTGTAGCGGTCGGCCCGGCAGACCACCACGAGCGGCGCCTGCCCCGTCCGGCCGTTGTACTCGCGGTTGAGCCGTTGCAGGGCCTTCAGCGCACGGGTCTTCGCGGGCGGCGCGCCGGGCGGGTCCATCTCGTCGAGGCCGTCGAGGATGGGCAGGACGAGACGTTCGTCGAGGAGCCGGCGGGCCACGGCCCTGGAGCGGACCAGACCTCTTTCCTTCAGGTAGCCGGACAGCCAGTCGACCAGACCGAGTTCGGTGTTCCAGGTGGACAGCGGGATGCGTACGGGCACCGGATCGCCGTCCTGCCAGCCGTCCATCAGACGGGCCATCAGCTGGGTCGCGGCGACCGTCTTCCCGGAGCCCGGGCCGCCGAGGACGACCAGGCGGTCCTTGCACCGTGACGAGGTGAAGTAGTCGCCCAGCGGATCCGTCACCGTGGTCCCGGGGTCGGCGGAGTCCTTGAAACCGACGGGAATCACGTTGTCGGAGCCCGGGAAGTAGCCCCGTGGAGCGGCCATGAGACGCCGGTCCACCTGCCTCTTGAGTTCCGTCAGCCGGCGTGCGAGATCCGACTGCTCGGCCCTGACCGTGAAACCCAGCGCGTACAGACTGATACCGACGGCCGCCGCGCCGAGCGCGGTCGCGAGGATGTCGGCCAGTGGACTGTCGCGCAGCGGCGCGGTGTCCCGGAAGACGAGGAGTCCGGCCGCCCCCATGAGGAGGACGACGGCCAGAACACCCCACACGGAACCGCGACGAGCCCCCCGTTTCACCCTCATGATTCATGAAGTGTGCTGAAACACAGGGGACTTGGCAATGCGGGAGGTACGGGGCACACCTGAGAACGAGGGACGCCGGTCCGTGCCGCTCGAAGGACGCGACGAACGACGCCCGGGCCGGGGCAGTGAGGGTGAGGACCGGGCCGTGCGGACCTCGGAGCCGCACGCGGGAACCACGGCGGCGCGGGCGCCGCGGACCTCGACGCGGTCGCCGCCGTCGCCGCAGCCGCTCCCGCGCCGGCGGGCGGCGCCGGGGGAACGCCTCGGCCACCTCGGCCCCGGCCCGCGTGCGCTGCCCGTCCTGCGGGCGGCGGTGGGCGCCGACGAGGAGCCGGGACGGTGAAACCTCAGTCGCGCACCGACACCTCGGTGAGCCGCTCGGAGACCTCCCAGAGACGGCGCGCCGGCTCGGGGTCGCGGACCGCTTTCGAGAGCTGCGCCGGTTTGGGTGCGCCGTACATCTGCAGCACTCCCGGCCCCACGTAGGTACCGCCGGGGATGTCGGCCGTGGCGGCGTACAGGGTCGGCCGCGCGCCGGTCGCCGCCGACGAGGCGAACAGGGGAGTGGTCAGCCGCATCAGCGAAGGCACGAAGCCGCGCGCGTCCGACAGCGCGCCGGTCGCCGCCCAGCCCGGGTGCGCGGCGGTGGCGAGGACCGCCGAACCCGCCGCCGTGAGCCGTCGCTGCAGTTCGAGGGTGAACAGCAGCACGGCGAGCTTCGACTCGTTGTAGGCGCGGAAGGCGTTGTAGCGCCTGTGTTCCCAGTTCGGATCGTCGAGGTCGAGGCGAGCCGCGTGAGCGGCGGACGAGATCGAGACGACGCGGCCGGTGAGGTGCTCGCGCAGGAGCTGCGTCAGGGCGAAGTGACCGAGGTGGTTGACGCCGAACTGCGCCTCGAACCCGTCCTTGGTGCGGGTCAGCTCGGGCGGGTAGATGGCGGCGGCGTTGTTGACCAGCAAGGAGACGTCGCCCTGCCAGTCGTCGGCGAAGCGCCGGACGGAGGCGAGGTCGGCGAGATCGAGCGCGCGGACCTCGGTCCGTCCGGGCAGTTCCGCGGCGACGGCTCGCCCTTTGTCGACGTGGCGCACCGCGAGCACGACGCGGGCCCCGGCGGCGGCGAGCGCTCGCGCGGTCTCGCGCCCGAGGCCGCCGCTCGCACCGGTGACGATCGCGGTCCTGCCGGAGAGATCGGGAAGGTGAGTGGGGTGGGATTCGCTCATGCCGCCAATCTAGACACTGTCAAGAATCTTGGCAATGACAAGATGAGGGTAGGATCCGTCTGTGCCCGATGAAGCCCGCCCGTACCACCACGGCAACCTGCGCGCCGCGCTGCTCGACGCGGCCGAGCGCACCATCGAGAGGTCCGGGACGGAGCGGCTGTCGCTGCGGGAACTGGCACGGGTCGTCGGGGTCAGCCACGCGGCGCCGCGCGCGCACTTCACCGATCGCCAGGCGTTGCTGGTCGCGTTGGCGGAGCGGGGTTTCGACCGCTTGGGCGCGCAGTTGAAGTCGGCACGCGACGGTGCCGGTACGGGTTTCGACGAGCGGTTGCGGGCGGTGCTAGCCGGGTTCATCACCTTCGCGAACAGCAGGCCCGTGCTGCTGGACCTGATGTTCTCCGCGAAGCCGTACGGGGACAAGGCGCGGCTGCCGACGGCGGCCGAAGCCCTGGCGGTGGTGTACGACCTGATCGGCGACGGCGTGACCGAGGGCGCGCTCGCCCCGGGTGATCCCGAGCGTTACGGGCTGCTGCTCTATTCGTGGGCCCTGGGCCTCGCGAGCCTGATCGCCGGCGGCGGCCTCGAACCCGAGGTGACGGACTCACTCGTGTCCGACGCGGTGTCGACGTTCATCCGCGGCAACGCCGCCGGCTGAGCGTGCCCGGCTGACGGCGGCCTGGGCGCTGTACCCCGAGTCCTACCGGTGCGCGTGCGGAGCGGAGTTGGCGTTCGTCTGCCAGGTACCGGAGTCCCTGGAGTTCGGCGTCCGCCCCGGGGCTCCGGTGCCGTCCCACGGCATCCGGGACGACGCCTACGCCCTGTTCCTCGGCAGCGAGGTCTGTCTGCCGGCCTGCCCGCTCCGCTGCGATCCGGCGGCCGTCCTGCCGGTGAACCAGGGCTGAACCTCGGCCGTGGGCCCCGCCGTACGCCCGCACGGCACCTGGTCGGGCTGCCTCACACCCGAGAGGCCTCCAGCTCCATGGAGACGGCGACAAGCCGGTCGCTGAAAGAGCCGGCGGCGCTGTCACCCGTCGTCGTCCCGGCGCGGTACGCACGGATCGCCGGGTCGGCGAAGGTGAGAGTCAGCACCGGGCAGTCCGCAGCGTCATTGGTGTGCTCGGGCGAGCACTTGATGACGTCGGCCAGGCTGTGACCAGGACACACGGCCCCGACAGGCAACTCCACGTCCAGGAGCAACTCCTTGCCCGGATCCACACGGAAACCGCCGGACGCCGGGACCTCTACAGGCTTGCCCATGTAGCCGCTGTCCACGACGGTCGCGGTGAGACCGCGGGCGGAAGCGCGGACGCCCTCACCATGGGGGCCGTAGAGATCGAGGGTGACCCGGCCTTTGGCCAGCGGTGCGTCGAGCAACAGGGGGCGGTCGCCTGTTCGGATGGCCGCATGGACGGTGAAGCGGGGTTCACCCGGCGTCTTCGGCCCCGGATCGTAGAAGCCGTAACTCGTGAGCACCAGACTCGGGGCCCTGCTCTGCTCGTCCTTCCCCCGTGGTGCCGGCCGCGGCCAGTCGTCCACCCCGCACTTCGACAGCTGCGCCGTGCCGCCGGCGGGGAGCGGACTGTCCCGCAGTGGTTCGGCAGCGGCCTGCCGAACCGCGGATGCGCGCGGCTCGGACGTCGTGGCGGAATACGTCAGCACCAACAGACCCACGACGAGCACGGCGAGGATCGACCAGGAACGCGGGGAGACACGGAACACTCAGCCACGTCCTCGCGCCCGGCGGACCGCCCCGGCACGCCCGGTCTCCAGGCCTCGCTCGCCGACCCGGGGGCACCACTCCATGACGCTCATGATTCTTTCTGCGCGCCCGACGGCAAGAACGTCACTGCTCCCGAGCCCGCCTTCGAATCGCTGACCACTTGTGCGGTGAGGCAGTCGGGTGACACCGTGCAGCGCGACAGGAGAGGCATGCGATCACCAGAAGCACCGCGCGGCGGCGGGGGTGCGGACGAGCACGCCGAGTTCGACGCCTTCTACGCCGAGAGCGTCGGCCGGCTCATCGGCCAGCTGTACGCCATGACGGGCGACCTCGCCGAGGCACAGGACGTGGTCCAGGAGGCCTTCGCCCGGGCCTGGGAACGCCGGGCCGAGCTGGACCTGGACGGCGCACCCGAGGCGTGGGTGCGCACGGTGGCCTGGCGGCTGGCGGTCAGCCGGTGGCGGCGGGTGCGCACCGCACTCGCGTTCGCCCGGCGGCAGGGCCCGCCGACCGCGGTGCCGCCACCGGAACCGCACCATGTGGTGCTGGTCCAGGCGCTGCGGCAGATCCCGGAGGCGCAACGACGGGCCGTGGTGCTGCACCATCTGTGTGACCTCACGGTGGAACAGGTGGCCGCCGAGGCCGACTGCCCCGTCGGTACCGTCAAGGCGCACCTGAGCCGGGGCCGTGCGGCACTGGCACGACTGCTGGCCGACACCGAACTGGATCCGCGGACGAACCGCCTGTCGGAGGGACGTCATGGCTGACGAAACGAGGCTGGGGGATCACCTGGCCGACCTCGCCGAGGCGGGCCGACGGCACACGGAGCCGCTCGCCGCGGAGCGGATCCGGGCGCGCGGTGAGCAGCGCCTGCGCCGCAAGCGGGCCGCTCTGGCGTCCGGCGGCGCACTGCTGGCCGCGGCCGTGGCCCTGGGCGGTGTGTCGCTGATCCAGGCCACTCGGGGGCCCGAGCCGCCCGCCGCCGTCCCGGCGCCGACCGCTTCGCCGTTCGTGCCGCCGACGCCCGCTCCGGGTGAGGAGTACGCCAGCGAGCTGGGCTATGTGTACGGCGCGGTGGCGCAGGGCGACACGGTGCGGGTCACCGTCGAGCGGCTCCGTGGCGTGCGGGGAGCCGCGACACCGGGTGGTGGGGTGCACACGCTGACCCTGCCGCGGAGGACGCCGGTCGAAGTACGGCGGCTGACCGGCGGGAACCCCGCGGACGTGGAACTGGGCGAACTCGTGGACCAACTGGCCACCGGTCCCCGGTGGGCGTTCGCGATCGACTACGACGGTGAGGGCCGCGTGCGGTCGCTGCGGGAGGCGTACTGGCTCGCCGAGTGAGCCCCCTGGGGGCCGTGGCGGGCGGCGACAAGATAAATCGCCTCGGGGTGCAACCCGCGGGGTGGGGTGACACGTAGAGACTGCGTATCCAGAACACGCTTGATCTCTCGGGGGACTTGACCATGCGCCTCGCACACCGCCGGCCCGCCCTGCGCTGCCTCACCGCTCTCGCCTTCAGCCTTGTGGTTCTGACCGGGTGCAGTGGTGAGAGCGACGGGCAGGCGGCCACCACCGCCACCACCGCACCCGTGACATCGGCGACGCCTTCCGCGTCGGCCGAGGAGAAGGCCCCGGCCACCGCGCCGGGCGACGGTGCCGGCCCGGACGGTACGGCGTCGTCGCCGACCGGTGCGGCCTCCTGGGCCGGCGCCAAGAAGTTCGTCCAGATCGACGGCGTCCGGACCGACGCCGGACGGACGTACCTGTCGGTGCGGCCCGCCCGGAAGAAGCTCCACTCCAAGTTCGACGCATGGGTGGTCACCCCGGGCAAGGGGCCCTTCACGGAGGTGCCCATGGCCGAGGACGCCCAGGTGCTGCTGTCGGTCCCGCTCGGCGACGAGACGCGTGCCGCGTCGTACTCCCAGGCCGAGTTCGTCAGCCGGCTGACGGCGAAGTCGTCCTCGGCCCGCTCGGCCATCGGGTACGACCTGAGTTTCGACGGCGAGGGGCAGGTCGTCAGGCTGCAGTCGCTGCCCATGCCCTGAGAGGGACACCGGAGTTCATCAACCGAAAGGAAGACCATGCGGATCATCAATCGCCGTCGCCTCGCGGCACTGGCCACCACAGGAGTCACCCTCGCGGCCACACTCGGAGCGGCGGTGGTCGCAGCCCCCGCGGCATCGGCTCACGGCAGCTACCGGCACTGCACGACCTCCGCGTCGCTGTTCGCGGCCGACAACCCGGACTACAGCGTGGCGATCCCCCTCGGGTACGACGAGAGCCACGTCACCGCCACGTGCTATCTCACCGACGGTGACACGGGCACGGGCGTCAGGGTCCTGCAAAGAGCCCTGAACAAGTGTTACTCGGCGGGTCTGACGGTCGACGGCGTCTTCGGTGACCTGACCGAGGCCGCGCTGCGCTGCGCAGGGCGCAGAGGGCGACCGGAGCGACCGTCGACGGTGAGTACGGCCCCAACACGCGGAACCACATCGGATGGCCGACCTACCGCCGGAGCACGGGGCAGTTCGTGCACTGCTACAAGTGGTCCAACATCCAGTGGGTGATGGTCTGACCTTGCCCGTTCGACCACTGCCTGAGCGTGCCTTCCCTCTTGGCGGGGGGGGAAGGCACGCGGGCACCTACTTGAGGGACGTGACGAACGACGTCCAGGCCGGGGCCGTGATGGTGAGGACCGGCCCGTGGGGGACCTTGGAGTCACGGACGGGCACTACGGCGGTGTGGGCGTCGCAGACCTCCACGCAGTCGCCGCCGTCGCCGTCGCTGTAGGTGCTCTTGCGCCAGCGGGCGGCACTGGGGAAGGCTTCGGCCACCTCCACGCAGTCACCGCCGCTGCCGTTGCTGTACGTGCTCTTGCGCCAGACGGCTGTTCTCAAGTCAATCCCGATGCTTGCCATTTCTGCCATCCTCAGCCGCTTGCTCAATCAGGGCGAGGGACACCTCCGGAGGTAGCGCGGCGGCCCTGAGCAGATCGTACGACCATCGATATTCCTTCACGAGGCCCGGATCGTCGATGGTGTCCCCGCTGTGGAGTGCCTCCGTGTAGACCAGCGGTGGCGCGTCGGGAAACGTCATGATCTTGGCAGTGCCCAGCATGAAGGGGTGCGCCCCGCAGTTCCACGGAAGAATCTGGGGAACGATGCGATGTTGCCGGGCCAACTCTGCGATGTGCTGCCACTGTTCGGATGCGTCGTCGGGCGGAACGATCGGCTGCCGGATCAGGAACTCCGACAGGATGGCCCAGTACACCGGAGTCTTGTGGTTCTCTTCGAAAAGACGGGCCCGCGCCAGTCGAGCGGTGGCCTTCTCCTCCACCTCCTCAACCGGCGCCAACGGGTGGGTCGCCCGTACGACCGCCCGCGCGTACGCCTCCGTCTGCAACAACCCCGGAATCAGCGTCGGGCACCACTCCTCGATGGTCTCCGCGTGCTTCTCCGCCTCCAGCACCCGCTCGAAGTAGCTCGCGTGCCCCGCCGCTTCGCCCTCCGCACGTCCTCGCACCGCCGCCGGAAGAAGCCGTCCGCACCGAGCACCTTGTCCACGTGTTCCGCGAGCTCCGCCGGCATCCTCCGCGTCCCCCGCTCGATCTCGCTGAGGTGACTCGGGCCGTAGAAGCTTCCCTCGGCCAACTTCTGGAGCGTCAGCCCCGCCTCCTCCCGCTTCCAGCGCAGCTCGCTGCCGTAGAAGGTCGGGACGCCCGTCGAGCCGTCGATGTCCTTGCGCTGCCCCATCGTTCACCGTCCTTGGTGTGCCGTTACCACCCGCTACCGACTCCCTCACCACATACGTGCGGTTCAGGACCGGGATGCCGAAGGCCTGTCACGCTACGCCGACCGGCGGCACAGTGTGATCGGTTCGTCACACAGAGCACCGAAGGGCGTGAACCCCCATGCACAGCCCCACCGAAGCCGACGCCTGCGCCGAGGAGTTGCGGGCGGCGCTCGCCGCGCACGGCATCACCCTGCCGTCCCTCGGCGTCGACCTCCCGACCTTCGCGGCCCGCTGCCCCACCCGGCCGCTGATCGCGCTCGGCAACTGCAACCTCCTCACCGCCCAGGCCCTGGCCACCGCCCTCCGCAAGGGGGCCGCGTGATGCGACCGGAGACGACGCTCGAACTGCTCGCGACACCGGCCGAGCTGTCCGGCGTACGCCGCGCCCTGCGCGACTACGGCACCGACGTCCAGCTCTGCGCGAGCGAACTCGTCACGAACGTGATCCAGCACCTCGGCGAGGGAGTCCCCGTCACCGTCCGGGCGTGGTGCGACGACGGCGGACGTACACGCCTGGAGGTCACCGATCCCGCCCCCGGGTGCTGCCCGTCCTGCGTGCGGCGGTGGGCGCCGACGCGGAGTCGGGGCGGGGACTGGCGCTACTGGACGCGCTCGCGCTGAGGTGGGGCGTGGTGCACAGCGCGCCCGGCGGCAAGACCGTGTGGTGCGAGCTCGGCGCGGGGCCGGGTGAAGGAAGCGCTGCCCCGGACCGCGATCCGGTGTCAGTGGCGTCCGGTTGGATGACGCCATGGACGCGGTGAAGGAGTTGCTGGCGGCCGTTCACCGGCTGACCGCTCAGCGTATGAGCGCGCCGGTGTGCGGGACGGCGGGGCATGCGGCGGGGCACGTGTGCCTGGTGCCGTCCGCGCGGATCGCTTTCCCCGACCTCCAGGAGGCGATCAGCTCGCGGTTCGGGGAGCCGCGCAGCCTCGTCACGGGCGGCACCGTCGATCCGGCCGCGAGCGTGCGGACCGGGCTGCCGCTGCTCACGCCGTTCGGGGAGCGGGTCGTCGAGATGCGGGCGTGGGCGTGCGGGGACCGGTGGGTCGGCTGCGGCACGACGCACGACGACGGTGACGTCCGACCTGTCGTGCTCGTCGCCGAACGGGAGGATCCCGCGGCGGGCCTGGGCAGGCCCGCGTCCTGGGTGGACGGGATCGTCGCCGTCACCGGGTGGGAGACGACACGGGTGCGCACGGTCGACTGGGCGGCGGTGGAGGCCCGGCTCGGGACCCCGCTGCCCGGTGACTACAAACGGCTCGTCGAGATCTTCGGCAGGCCGGGCGCCTTCGACGACCACCTTCAGCTCCAGTTCCCCGACGCACACGTCGAGAGCATGGACATCGTCCGGGACACCGAGCGGCTCGGTGAGTGGGTCCGTACGCACGGCAGCCGCCTGCGGGACCCGTACCCGGTGTACCCGGCCCCGGGCGGGGTGCTGAAATGGGCCGGCACCGAGCAGGCGGACGGGTTCTACTGGCTCACCGGGGACCCCGATCCGGACAAGTGGCCCGTTCTCGCGCAGGAGGACACACCCGGGTCGTGGATCCGGTTCGACGGCACGACCGCCGAATTCATCTACCACATGCTCACGGACCCGGGCCACCCGTTCTCCACGGCCCGCTGGTACGACGTCCACTGGTACCAGGACTACGGCCACCCGGTACTGCCCTGAGCCGGAGGGACTGGTCGGGGGGGGGGGGGGGGGGGGGGGGGGGGGGGGGGGGGGGGGGGGGGGGGGCGCCGGGGGCCCGGGGGGCGGGGGGGCGGGCGGCCGCGCGGCGCCGCCCC